>JBAQLX010000225.1:0-4434 GCA_049302315.1 Desulfosporosinus sp. | reverse complement strand
GCTCTATCCTTCCAGTTAGTTCTGTCTAAATATATTTCTCCTGTGATATTCTAGATACTTTATATGGTTAGCTTCTATTTTTCTAATCGATAATCCTGGATGAATGCCCAATTTATGCCTATCGCTGTCATCTAACAAGTTACTAAGGAGTATTTTTCCCTCATTATCAAAACTAATTAGTCCATCGTCAAAAACACTATCCAAGTTTGGAATTAGTAGTAGACCGTTGAACATATCGAGTCGTTCTCTATTATCCGAGCAATGCCACGGCTTTATATGAGAGGCTTTTAGGATTTCAACTAACTCACACCCTGTGACAGAACAGTTTTTCCAATATTTTATCAAATTAGTACGAAACTCTTCCTGCCCAATGCGATTTTTTATGTTTGCTTCGCGTTCTGTATTAGATAATTCTTTAGAAGTTATCATGAATTCTTCTATATCTTGAAAGGGGTCGGTACTCCTCTCCTGATAACTGTTATATAGTTTCCCTTCTGATACTAATTCTTCAATAGCTTCTTTTAGTTCAGGTCTTAATATAAAAAAGTACTTTCCATCACCCGTAGGAGCGCCCCAATACGGTATTGTCCACCATCTATTACCTCCGTCACTGTTTTTTGGCGGTTTAATATTTAGATTTTTGCATATTCTCCTCGAGAAACTGACATTTCCACTGGAAATAATATGATAGTTCTTTTCTCGAAGTTTTTCAGCTATGTCGGTGGCGGTCGTTCTATTCTGCGGACTATTATAGATAACTAGAATAGTCTTAAAATCAAGTTCATGAGTTATCTCCTTATTATGCAAAATATCTTTCCACTGTGATTTAGTTACCAGTGGCTCATCTTGCCATATAATTTCATGCTCTCGATGCTCAACATTTGCCACATAAATCCATCCCAACTCTATTCTATTTTTAAATTATCGAAATTTTCTTCTGACAAGCCAAAGATGATCTTGGTTAAGTCTCAAATCGCTCCAATCTCCTATAAACCCAAGCCAGAGGAAGTTTCTCAGCTTAAAGTAAAGAGCAAGTAGAGAGGAATCGCCTCAGTGAGTATGCAATCTAAGAACCGTCCCCCAACTTACGTTCCAACCCCCGTCGACCCAAGCCAGAGGAAGTTTCTTAGCTTAGAGAGCACGGAGAGCGGAAATGCGTCAATGAGCGCAGATGATAAGGCGTGAAAAAACTCAACGGTTCACTTGCAGAAAGCCCAGAGGTTTTGAGTTTTAGCCTTAACATCAAGCGAATAGCATTGTAGCGTGTGCGAACGTGCTAATAAACTTCCTCCGACCGTGCTAAGAAACTGACGACCTACCCCAGCGTAGGCAAATACGCAATAATCCCAAGAATTGCACAAGCCAGCGAGATAGACCAGAAAACAATAACCACTTTCCATTCGCCCCAACCCCCGAGTTCAAAGTGATGATGAAGTGGACTCATCCGAAAGACCCGCTTCCCCGTAGTTTGAAACGAAATAACCTGAATAATCACCGAAAAGGCCTCCATAGCAAATAACCCGCCGATAACTACTAGAACCAATTCGCTTTTCGTGAGAACTGCCAAACTAGCTAAGGCCCCACCTAAAGCCAAAGACCCCGTATCTCCCATAAATACACGGGCAGGATACGTATTAAAACGCAAAAACCCCAGGGTTCCGCCGACCAAGGCCGCTGCAAATACTGCCGTATCTGTCTCGTGCGCTAAAACCGCTACCCCACCTCCTTGGCTAGCTGCCAGAAAAGCAACCACCAGATAGCCGATACCTGCAAACATGGTACTTCCCGCTGCTAAGCCATCCAACCCATCGGTAAGATTAACTGCATTGGTCATAACTACGATCACCAAAGCGATTAAAATATAATAGCATACGCCCAGATCCAAGTGTATAGACGTGAACGGGATAGCAACATCCGTCCCCCTGCCCAGCCAGTGGACTGAAACCCACATCAGAATGAAGGCCAAGCCAAACTGCCCGATCAGTTTTTGGTATGCTCGAAGCCCTAACGAACGATGCATGACTACTTTGATGAAATCATCAATAAATCCTATTAAGCCATATCCCAATGTAATTCCCACCATGGTCGCCATTTCCAGAGAGGTGGGTTGTTCAGCGGTAACCATCGCACTGATAATAATGCCGACGAGAAAAATAATGCCACCCATCGTTGGAGTTCCGGCCTTTTTAAAGTGTCTTTGGGGGCCATCATCGCGTACAGTTTGCCCAAACTTAAGGGTCCTTAAGACCGGTATGAAAAAAGGTCCTAGAACTAACGTAATGATAAGGGCTAATCCTGCCGCCATGACCAAACGCTCAGACATGTGTATTTCCATCCTTTACTCTGATTCTTCAAGTTGAGCAGTGATCTCTTCCATTTTCATTCCTCGTGACCCTTTGATCAGGACCCAGATTCCCGGTCCAAATCGCGTGAGGAGATCCTTTGCTTTGGTGACCGCTTCCTCGCGTGTAGACGTCACCTTAATGTGTTCCTCTCCGTATCCGGCCCTTCGTGCTCCCTGCGCAATCTCTTCCGCCAATTTACCCACGGTAATTAATTCACTGACTTCTAACTTGGCAAGAGTTTCTCCGACTTCACGATGACCTGATTCCGCTGAAGTTCCCAGTTCATACATCTCGCCCAAAATGGCAAGCGTCTTGTTTCCGCCCGCTCGTTCCTTGAGAACCTGCAATGAAGCCTGCATCGAAGTAGGATTCGCATTATAGACATCGTTAATGAGAGTGGTTCCAAGGATCCCAAAACGTACTTCCAGGCGCATTTTAGACAATTCCAACTCACCAAGTCCTACACACCCTTCAACCAACGAAACACCAAAAACCGTGCCTACAGCGAGCGCTGCCAAGGCATCCAGGACGTTGTGATTACCGGGCAGCGGAAGATTGACCGTTGTTAATTCATTAAGATAGTTTACGTCAAACGTCGTCCCCAAGGCCCCCCAAGGCTGCAGCTGAGCCCCTTTAATGTGTGGATCTTCAAAAGCGCCTTCCAGCCCATAGAATCGAAATGAATGGAGATCCTGCTTCGTCTTTTGGACAGAAGGCAAATCGTCAGCGTTGATGATCCCCATGCCGTCTGCCGGCAAAGCTTCAATTAGCTCCCACTTCGCCTGGGCAATTCTCTCCTGCGTCAGTAAGAGTTCCAAATGCGTTGTCCCAATATTTGTGATCACTCCGACATCCGGTTTCGCGATCTCACATAAGGCCTTGATCTCACCCAAACCTCGCATTCCCATCTCGAGCACCAAGATCTCCGTACCGAGCGGTGCATTGAGAACCGTTAAAGGAAGTCCCAATTCATTATTATGATTTTCCTTATTGTGATAGACTCGAAAACGCTGAGATAGGACCGCCCCAATCATATCCTTCGTGGTAGTTTTTCCATTACTCCCCGTGACTCCGACCACCTTGGCGCCGAGCTCCAGGCGCCAGGCCTTGGCCAATTCGTGAAGGGTCGTAAGTACAGACTTTACGAGAAGCAGGGCCTTGCCTTCAGGAACAGACGGTCTCTGAGCAGACCCCTGAAAACGGGCTTCCTCCGCAATCACTAGGACTGCCCCTTTTTTCCAGGCGGCTTCTATAAAGTCATGCCCGTCAACGCGTTTCCCTGGCAGGGCAAAAAACATTTCCCCGCCCTGAGCTTGCCGACTGTCGATAACGCACCCTGCAACCTCTAAATCAGGGGTTCCGATCAAAGCGCCGTTCGCGATTTTGGCAACTGCCCCCACTGTCCACTTGCCCATATTCCAGCCCCCTTAACGCTTCACGCGCTACTTCCCGGTCATCAAACGGATGGACTTCTGTCCCTATGATTTGATAGGTTTCATGTCCTTTGCCGGCAATCAAAATAGTATCTCCCGGCTTAGCCATGCGACAAGCACTCCCTATAGCAACACGCCGATCCCACAAGGCAACATGATCTACTCCGGAAATTCCAACCAACACCTCTTTAATAATCTGATCAGGCTCTTCCGTACGGGGATTATCCGAAGTCACTATGACAAAATCACTCAACAGTGAGGCAGCCTCTCCCATGAGCGGACGTTTTCCTCGATCCCTGTCTCCTCCACAGCCAAAAACTGTAATAAGTCTTCCTTTAGTAAACCCCCGCGCTGTGCGCACAACGTTTTCCAAGCCGTCGGGTGTGTGAGCGTAATCCACAATAACCTGGAATGGCTGCCCAAGACGGATACTTTCAAAACGCCCCGGCACTCCCGGAATTTCCGCCAGGGCTTCAGCAATAGATCTTGGGCTGTAACCCCGTTCAACGCCCCAAACAAAAGCAGCCAGGGCATTATAGACACTCAAAACCCCTGGCGTGGAATACTGTATATCCTGTCGGCCCTCACGGAATCGTACCGCAAAGCGTACCCCCTCCGAGGTGACTTGCACGTTCTCTGCCTGGTAATCTGCTTCC
>JBAQLX010000224.1:0-1891 GCA_049302315.1 Desulfosporosinus sp. | reverse complement strand
ATTGTACTCAATGAATCAACGCCCAAAGATATTCGTCAAGATATTTTTAACCGTATCAATACTTCAGGTATTAAAGCTAATGAATCGGAGATTCGTCGAGGCTCTTATCCAGGAAAATTAACAGACTTTATTGATAAGTGCGTAAAGGATAAGCTGTTTATTAAGTTGTGCCCAGTTACTGAAAGCCAACATGATAGACATGAAAGATTCGAGCTTTTGCTTCGCTTTTTTGCCTATGTAAATAGCTATGTTACATTTGATCATAGAGTTACTGATTTTTTAGATGCTTTTTTAGTTAATCATCAAAATGACTTTGATGAGCAGGCATATTTTGATGAATTCGAAATAACACTCCTTTTTGTTGATAAACATTTTCCATTTGGGTTTGCCAAGAGCAAAACAGCAAAAACAACACCCCGTGTGCGTTTTGAGGCAATATCTGTTGGAGTAGCTCTTGCTTTGAGAAATAATCCACAGTTAAATGTAGTATCTATTAATTGGATTGAGTCGGAGCGATTTAAAGATCTTACTACTTCCGATGCAAGCAATAACCAAGGAAAGTTAAAAGAACGAGTAGAATATGTTAGAGATCAGTTATTGAAGGATACTAAACATGAATAATACATTTGTTCTTTATGAAGATAGAAAAAATGAGATTGAATTCTATTATTCCATAATGATCGAAATTGACAATGTGAGTGAGAAGATTCAAACTATTGATAATGGACGTTTTCTAAGAATTTTAAAATCTAATCTTCTTCTAATGCTATATAATTTAATTGAGGCATGTGTAGTTAGTGGTATGATGGAGATTTATGAGAAGTTAAAAAACAGTGGAAGCAGCTATGATGATCTCATTAGGGAAATTCGTTTTATCTGGTCAAAGTCTGAAATCGGGAAAGTATATTCAAATCAGGCAGGAAGATCAGCATACGAAGAACGAGTACAGTCAATTATTGATCACGTTATCACAAACCAACCAATCATATTAAGTAAAGAAGCACTTGGCATAAGTGGCAATCTGGATGCAAGGGTTATCAAGAGACTTTGCGATAAGCATCGGATTAGATATGTCGCTTCTGATGACGATGGGTGTCTAAAGATTGTAAAAGATAAGCGTAATAATCTTGCTCATGGTGATGAATCGTTTGGAGATTGCGCCAGAGATATGTCTCTTGTTGATCTTGAACACATTAAGGACAAGGTAGTGAGCTTTATCAAAGGAATATTAGATGGAATGAAAGAGTATTATGATAATAAATATTACTTAGAGCAAGCTTTGTGATATGAAATCAAATAGCTGACAGCTAGAGGTGTATGTTGATTATCAGTTAAATGTATCACCCGGATTTGCAACCCTAGAAGTAATTGCACCCTTCTCCAAACGAAGGAGAAAATAATTAAATTGTTATAATTATTAAGTTATTAGACACTTAAACCCTCGAATTTAGCGGAAAATAATGACGAAAGCCTTGAGGTATATCAGTTTGTACTCCCTCAAGGTTTTTTTGTATTTCAGAAAGTAATAATTCATAGAAACGGTTCTCAATATAAAAGGGTTTTTTAGACAATAATAGAACTACACTAAAAATAAAGGGTATAAGGAAAAGTGGATAATTGGAGGTATTAATCCGTTGAAGCATGAAAATGCCGGATGTTTAAAAGAAATCGTCATTCAAAGCCAACACCAATCCCATAAGCTCCGTGCAGCCGTCTTTGAACAAGGCGAATTGATGGAAGTGTTCGAGGAAGAGGGCGGCGCATCCCATTTGGTGGGGAATATCTATCGGGGGCGAGTGGAGAACGTTCTTCCTGGTATGCAGGCCGCATTTGTCGATATCGGGCTGGACAAGAACGCGTTTCTTTATGTCGGCGATGCCGTCCCGTCGCG
>JBAQLX010000223.1:0-4004 GCA_049302315.1 Desulfosporosinus sp. | reverse complement strand
GCCATGGTTATGGAGCAATTGCAGGTTCGGTCCTTGGAAGTGTAAGTCAACGGGTGCTGCAGCGGGCGAGTTGCCCTGTACTTATCGTTAAGTAGGTTGCAGGTTGTCATGTTGAGACGAATTTTGTAGACATTCAGGATAAAGGTCCCTGCTCATGTGGCAGGGATTTTTTTGTCGGCAGCGAATCAATAGGAGAGGGAAAGTTGGTTAGGCATTGAGGATTATGTGCAGACTTGAGCTAATCCAGCTTACTTAATATGGATAGACACATGGAGGCACACCATGAAAGAAACTAATGTTTGGCTGAGCCCTGAAGAACTTCAACATATGCTTCAAGGTTCGTTGCTATGGAACAATGTGGCATCCCAGGTAACTACATCTAAAACAACGGGAATCCGAAAGTTGGATGAAAATTTCTTTGAAAAACAATCGACTCCCAAACCAGCCGTGCTTCCAGCGTATGATCCGCCAGGGGAAAAAGATAAACCTTCTAAGCGGCTTGAAGGAAAATCTGTTATCTGGTTACTGGGAGGTGTTGGTCTTCTGACATTATCTTCCTGGTTTTATTATGTCTTATTTGCCTAGTAACTTAATTTTCATTTTTGTTAAGAATAATTGGGAAGGGGGCGAGTTTTAGACTTGCCCCTTTTGAGTACCAGTCAGAAAGTATAAACTGACGTTTAGATATTTTTTCTAAAATCCTTTGCAAAAATATCTAAAAATGGGTATGATATTCTTAGAAGGTCAGGAAAGGTCAAAGACGAGGATTGGAAGATTAGTTGAGAAAGATTATATAAACAAGGAGTACTTCAAACAATGGGAAACCTTGCGGATCGTATAGAAGAATATATAAAACGAATTTTGGAACAAACGTCAGAAGGGTATATCATTTTGCAACGCAGTGAGCTTGCGGGTGAGTTTTCCTGCGTTCCGTCTCAGATTAACTATGTCCTGGACACTCGTTTTACTGTGGAACGGGGGTACTTGGTGGAGAGCCGTCGGGGGGGCGGGGGGTATCTGCGAATTATCCGTTTAGGGCTGGGCATCGAAGGGCAGTATCAACAGGTTATGCGGCAATTAATAGGTGAGCGGCTTTCCCGCGAGCGCTCAAACGGCTTGGTGGATCGTTTAGTGGAGGAAGAACTGGTGACGATAAGGGAAGCGGCGCTGATAAAGTGTGTGCTTTCTGGAAATGACCTGGAGGGAGAATTTAGAGATTGGGACGTGCTCCGAGCACGTCTGATGAAGACAATTTTGACTACTCTAAGTCGGGATGATTTATCATAACGAGATGCGCGATGCGCGATGCGCGAGGTACGATGCACGAAGCAAAGGGTACTTGCTCAGGGATATGAAAGCAAAGTTCGAGCCTCGAGCCTCGAACATCGAGCCTCGCATAGGCTCAGGGATATGAAAGCAAAGTTCGAGCCTCGCGCCTCGAACCTCGAGCATCGATTAAAGGAAGGATGAAGAAATCATGAAGGGACGTTATACAGAGCGGGCAGAGAAAGTCTTGGCAATAGCCCATAATGAGGCTAAACGGATGGGACAGCAAGCCGTGGGGACTGAACACATCTTGCTTGGATTGATTCAAGAGGGCGAAGGAATTGCTGCCCAGGCTTTAATTGGGATGGGCTTAGATCTTGATAAAATTCGTACTCAAGTTGAACAAATTACCGAGGTGGGTCAGCCCTATAACGGAGAGGTGGGGCTTACCCCCCGAGTTAAAAGGGTTTTGGAATTGGCGAATGAAGAGACACATCGTCAAGATGTTAACTATATCGGAACAGAACATTTGCTTTTGGGGTTAATTATGGAAGGAGAAGGAATAGCTGCCAGAATTTTAGCGAATCTCAACGAGAGTCCTGAAAAGGTCTGGAAACAAGTGGTTAAACTTTTAGGTGGGGAATTGGAAGAATCAGCTATACCAGCGCCTAATTCCATGCCTTCTTCTAAAAATATTGGACCTGTGAATACGTCGGCCCTCAATGAGTTTGGCCGTGACCTTACTATACAAGCACGGGAAGGCCGTCTTGATCCGGTAATTGGGCGGGAAAAAGAGATAGAACGGGTCATTCAGGTCCTAAGCCGCCGGACTAAAAATAATCCTGCCCTAATCGGGGAGCCTGGCGTCGGTAAAACAGCCATAGCTGAAGGATTGGCGCAGGGGATTATCAGTAACAGAGTACCGGAAATACTGGTTAATAAACGTGTTATTACCTTGGATCTTTCGGCTATGGTTGCCGGCAGCAAGTACCGCGGCGAATTTGAAGAGCGTTTAAGGAGAGTCATGGAGGAGATTCGAACGGATGGCAACATCATTCTCTTCATCGATGAATTGCATACCTTGATCGGCGCAGGAGCTGCGGAAGGTGCTATCGATGCTGCAAACATGCTCAAACCTGCCTTGGCGCGGGGAGAGCTTCAATGTATTGGGGCGACAACATTAGATGAATACCGTAAGTATATAGAGAAGGATTCAGCATTGGAACGACGTTTCCAGCCCATTACGGTCAGTGAACCAACTGTAGAGGAAGCAATTTTGATTCTTCGTGGTTTACGGGATCGTTACGAAGCACATCACCTAGTGAAGATTACGGATGAGTCGATCGAGGCTGCTGCTCGACTGTCAGATCGGTATATTTCAGATCGCTTCTTACCTGATAAAGCCATCGATTTGATGGATGAAGCTGCTTCACTTGTTCGTCTCGCCAGTTTTACCGCACCGCAGGATTTAAAATCACTCGAAGAAGAAACTGAACGATTAAAGAAAGAAAAAGAAGCGGCGGTCTCTTGCCAGGAGTTTGAGAAAGCCGCACAAATACGCGATCAGGAACACAAACTCCGGTTTGATCTTGCTGAACAACGAGAGGCATGGCAGAATAAGCGGCACAAAGAGAATGCCATGGTCACACCGGACGATATAGCTCAGATTGTAGCAAGCTGGACGGGAATACCTGTCAAGAAACTAGCTCAGGAAGAAAGTGAACGCCTCCTGCATCTGGAGGAAATTTTACATCAAAGGCTTATAGGCCAGGAGGATGCAGTTGCGTCGGTGGCCAGGGCGGTTCGCCGTGCTCGGGCAGGGTTAAAAGATCCGAAACGTCCAATTGGTTCCTTCATCTTTCTCGGACCAACCGGAGTGGGGAAAACAGAGCTCGGCCGTGCTTTGGCGGAGGCGATGTTTGGGGATGAAAAGGCTCTGATTCGCATTGATATGTCGGAATATATGGAGAAACACGCGGTTTCCCGGCTTGTAGGAGCACCTCCAGGATATGTTGGGCATGATGAAGGTGGTCAATTAACTGAAGTGGTAAGGCGTAACCCTTATAGTGTGGTTTTACTGGATGAAATCGAAAAGGCGCACCCTGAAGTGTTTAATATTTTACTGCAAGTGCTTGAAGATGGACGGCTTACGGACACCAAAGGAAGGACTGTTGATTTCAGAAATGTAGTGATAATTATGACTTCGAATGTGGGATCTTCCTTCCTCAGGAAGGAAGCGATGGGATTTGCTGCAAAAAAAGATGAAAAAATGGATTATAAGAATATGCGTGGACATGTTATGGAAGAGTTAAAACGCACCTTTCGTCCAGAGTTTCTAAACCGTATCGACGAGCTTGTAGTCTTCCATGCCCTCCAAGAGGAACACTTGGTAAAAATCACGGAAATATTAATAAGTCAGGTAAACTTTCGATTGCTTGAGCAGGGCTTGCAGCTTCAGGTTGAGAAGAGCGCCATCGAACTGATTGCCAAAGAGGGAAATGATCCGATTTTTGGAGCACGTCCACTACGGCGTGCGATTCAACGTCTAATTGAAGATGCTCTGTCTGAGAAAATCTTAAAAGATGAATTTAAAGTCGGGGACCGGATTGGGGCGGAAGCAGAGAATGGAAAAATGAAGTTTACTAAGAAGGGGGAGGAATAGCCTTGATGGCCTCCTCCCACATGACCCAATTGGAATGGAGGATTGTATGAAACCTAAGGTGATTTATCGGTGTTCT
>JBAQLX010000222.1:0-4517 GCA_049302315.1 Desulfosporosinus sp. | reverse complement strand
ATCTTTAACTGGTTGCCTGTGGAGACTTTAATCCGCGAACGACAACAGGAGTATTACACCATTTTGGCTGATGCCGACAAAGCGGCGGATTCTACAGCTTTTATCGAATTTATGCTCCGCGTGATCCGAGATGCTTTAATTGATCTTATGCAAACCGAACAAGTTCGCGAGCAAGTTACCGATCAAGTCGAACGCCTGATGTCCGCCTTAGGCAGCGAAACGCTGTCCACAAAAGAGCTTTTGGAGCGGCTTGGACTTAAGCACCGTCCAACGTTCAGCAACAATTATTTGCGCCCTGCGTTGGAACTCGGCTTGATTGAGATGACTGTTCCTGACAAGCCAAACAGCAGCAGGCAGCAGTATCGGGCTGTAAAACGATTATGATGACAAACAGATTACCAGTAAAACATGAAAACTGGAATTACTGATAAACCATCGTGATATCAAGGATTCATTTGAGTTCTTGTTCCAAGTTGCGAAAGATATCCGTATCAAAAAAGTCCGGCAGTGAGATTTCTAAACCATCACACAATTTTTTAATAGTAACGATACCGGGGTTTAGGCTTTCATCATTTAGGATGCTTTTTATAGTCGATTGTGGTACGGCGGCACGATAGCTTAAAGCATTGGGTGTTATATTCCGTTCTTTGCAAAGCTCAACGATTCTATGCGCGGTCGCTTGTCGTGTATCCAATGAATACACCTCCTAGTGTCTTATCACTAATCAAAGCATACAGAAGATAAATAAATTTTGTTAGTGATATAGCACTAAGACCTATTATGTGCCATAATTAGTTATATAACACTAATTATGGAGAGAGGTGTTTGCGCGTGCCGGATTATAAGGTTATGTATTTTCAACTTGCCGCCAAAGTAGCAAATGCTGTTGATATCCTTGTGGAAGCGCAGCAGCAAGGAGAAAACGATTATACCGAAGCAGAACCCCCGGTTATCTCGCTCAAAAAATCTGGAGCTCAAAAGAAGGATAGTGATGAGGGATGATCGTCGTGTTCCGTCATATCCCGCAAAACTGAAATGATTCCGATTATTCAGGAGGAGAGTTGCGAAATTTCACAAATATCAAAATCGTAAGAAAACGGATTATGTGATTGATGCGCTGTGCCTGGCGGTTACCGGGATGATCGGGAATGAGAATGGATTTGTACGATACCAGAAACCCCTATGATGGATACTCAGTCAGGAGAGTGAGTAAATATTTTGAAAGCGTGAGATACAATGGGTGTTAAGCATTTTAACGGTGAGGTTGATTCAGAATACCTTAAGGAGTCTGCCAAACTTGTAGAGAAGATTAAGGAACAATCATATGAGATGATGCACCTGAAATGCGGAATGAAGGTACTTGATCTTGGCTGTGGACTAGGAATTGACGTCCGAAGAATGGCTGGAATGGTTGGTCAAAATGGCAAGGTTATTGGCCTAGACAATGATGAGAAGATGATTGCTGAAGCTCAGCAAGATAACCAGTCAGCAAATGCAGAGTTTATACAGTCCGATGTTTGTTCAATACCTTTCGATGACAATACCTTCGATGCCGTTAGAGCTGAACGTTTATTTCAAGTTTTGCCAATTACAATTGATATGAATGAAGTAATCAGAGAAATAATAAGAGTTACGAAAGAGAGTGGGATCATTGTTCTTGTAGACAGCGATTGGGGGACAGCATCCGTCAATTACGAAGATGCCGAAGTAACCAACAGACTGCTGCATTTCTTCGCTAAGCAGTGCAGGCCAAATGGATATGCAGGAAGACAGTTTTATGAACTGATGAAAAAACATGGGCTTAACGTAGAAGGTATTGAAGCACTTCCGGTATATATGTTTAATTTTGCTGAAACGCCGTTTGAACAATGGCTTACCAAGGAAGCCCTGGAGAAAGGTATCGCAAGTGAGAAAGAGATGCAGAGTTGGAATGTTGAGTTGAAAAGGAAGACGGAAAACAGAGAATTCTTTGGTCTGGTTAATATGATTATAGTTGTAGGCAGAAAAATGGCAGCAAGCATCATGTCCCTAAAACCTTAAACAAAACCTGATCGGCAAGCTCCATGGTTTCATGGAGCCCATTGGATCAAAGGCACGAAACCGCTATAGAGGTACAGAATTTATTAACACAATATGGATGCTTTATTGGAACACGAGTAGGACTACATCAAACATCAACGGATTTTTGCAGCGAACAGGGTTTGATCATCCTTGAATTTATAAATGATGCTGAAAAAGAAGCTCAGGAGTTGGAAAAAGCGCTATCAACCGTGAATAATGTAAAGTTGTAAAGAAGATGGAGTTTCAGTAAGATTATGGTATAACGATACAATTCATGGGAGCAACAGCAGTTGAAAAAGTATTAAAATAATGATTATTAGGGTAAGGGGCTTCGTTGGAGGCTCTTTTTCTTTGAGGGATGTGACGCGCTATATCTTATCTGTTTGGAGACTAACCTTCAAACAAATATTAAAAGGTAAGCGGTGGAACAAATAGCGTTACCCAAAAAATTGACCCCGATTTTCCGTTTCGGATGGATTTCGGCGGCAAACAGGATGTCCTGCAGTACGCCGTTTCCCATAACCAAGTGCCATTTCCACATAGATGCCAAAGCCCTCAGCCGATTGGACGGTATTATAGTGATATTGATGACCGGATTCTCTTTCCCATATTATAGATTCAAGATACAATGTATATAGATAATCTGGGATGACAAAGCGGGGCGGGTTGAAGCGGTCAGCAGTAACTTAAGCAGTCTCAGCTGGGTAATGAGATAATTGGAGCAAGCGATTTTTATGGAGGGATGCCTGGTATGTTGATAATGAATTTATGACCATGTCAATAGTAGTCACTAAACTTTATATTCCTCCGCCTCGGTCTGAATTAGTTTTCCGCCCCCGCCTGATCGAGAGGATGAACGAGGGTATGCACCGCATACTGACCCTCATCTCCGCCCCCGCCGGTTTTGGTAAAACCACGCTGGTCAGTGAATGGATTGCCGGCTGCAAGCGACCTGTCGCCTGGTTTTCGATGGACGTAGGGGATAGTGATCCTATACGCTTTCTGACTTACTTCGTTTCTGCTTTGCAAACGATTTCAGCGAATATTGGAGGAGGGGTGTTGGGGGTGCTCCAATCGATTCAGTCACCGCCGACGGAATCGATTTTGACAATGCTGCTCAATGAAATCACCACTATCCCGGGCGATTTTACCCTCGTCCTTGACGATTACTACGCTCTTGATGCCAAACCGGTGGATGACGTTCTCACCTTTCTGTTAGATCACCTGCCGCCCCAGATGCACTTGGTCATCGCCACCCGTGAGGATCCGCATATACCCTTGGCGCGGTTACGCGTCCGGGGCCAGTTGACCGAGCTTCGTGCCTCCGACTTGAGTTTTACCCCAACAGAAACTGACCGGTTTCTTAACCAGGTGATGGGCCTGGACCTCTCCCCGGAAGATATAGCTGTATTGGATACCCGCACTGAAGGCTGGATTGCCGGACTGCAGCTTGCCGCAATTTCCATGCAGGGACGTCAGGCTCAGGACTTCGCCGGCTTCATAAAATCTTTTAACGGCAGCCACTATTTCGTGATGGACTATCTGACTGAAGAAGTCCTGCAACGGCAGCCGGAAAGCGTCCAGACTTTTTTGCTGCGCACTTCGATCCTTGACCGTTTGTGCGGTCCCCTTTGTGATGCTGTTTCGCCCGACCCTTCTGCCGGCGGGCAAGAAACACTGGAATATCTCCAGCAGGCGAACCTATTCATCGTCCCTCTGGACAATGAACGGTGCTGGTACCGCTATCACCATCTCTTTGCCGATTTGCTGCGGCAGCGGCTTAGCCGGAGTGCCGCAGTGCCTGCAAAGGATCAAGGGAAGGGCGTGGCCGAATACCACACCCGTGCCAGCCAGTGGTATGAAGACAATGGTCTGGAGCTTGAAGCTTTTAAACATGCTATTGCTGCCAATGATCTTGACCGCACCGCACGCCTGGTTGAAGGGAAGGGGATGCCCCTGCACTTTCGCGGCGAATTGTCCCCTGTACTGAACTGGCTGCAGTCGCTGCCAACGACGGTACTGAATGCCAGGCCAGCGTTGTGGGTGATGTATGCCTCGGCGCTATCGATGACCGGCCAAACAACCGCCGCCGAACAGAAACTGCTGGCTGCCGAAGCCGCCCTTCAAGATGTTGAGTCAGATGACAGGATCCGAAACCTTATAGGACACATTGCCGCCATCAGGGCGTTGCTGGCCGCTGCTCAGAACCAGGTAGAGGATATTATTACTCAGTCTCACCGTGCCTTGGAGTATCTGCACCCCAACAACCTGGCAGTCCGTACGGCAACGATCTGGAAGCTGGGGATTGCTTACCAGCTTCGGGGAGATCGTGCTGCGGCGGGACGGGCCTATACTGAAGCCATAGCTGTCAGTCAGGCGTCCGGGAATACAATGATCAACATCGTGGCGACAACCGGCCTGGGCAACATACAGGAGACAGAAAACCAGCTTTACCC
>JBAQLX010000221.1:0-2897 GCA_049302315.1 Desulfosporosinus sp. | reverse complement strand
TTAAGGAGGCTTTGGAGTGGTACAGACTTTACCTAGGTTAGAGTTAAACGGAGAGCAGAATGATCAATGAAGCGAATGATAGTATATCATTTAGCAGCCAAACTGGGTGTTGGTTTGGGGAACCCGTATTATAAGCCTGCCTCAATTACTCTAAGCTGTGGTTTAGCGCATTTTTAATGACCATGTAATTTATTCCAAGGGTTTTCGGAGTTCCCATAACTCTGTGAGTCTTTAACAGAGCCGACAAGGTCCAACGAGCTGATGGTGTATGCCTACAGCCATATTTGAGGCATTCCGTACTGGACAGCGTTTCTTTACCGTTTATGGACTGTCTGGTCGTCCTGACATGGAATATTTTCTTCACAGAAAAGATCATTGCGGGTCACCATTTATGATTGGGTCATAACTGAATTTATCCCTACATTATTCAGCTTTTATTATGCTTTCCTTATTCATACGACCACCACCGATAAAGTTTTTACTTTATGGGTGGTCTGATGTCCAGTTTATCTTATTGAAATGTTAATGCCTGTGTATTGTAACAATATTTTATTGTGTCTGGCATACTGAAAGACACTAACGGTGCGTATCTAACGGTTACTTCGAAGTTTTTGAAACATCTTCTAAATAGCGACGGAACTAATCTAGGATTTCACATATCTGGAAAACACAATTGTCTAATTTAATGGGATGCTTATGTCCGGTGTTTGTCAAGCTAGTTGTCGCTAAACTCCTAAATAATAATGGAGTTTCCATCTGAAATCGTTCAAGGTACTAACATAAATAGTCTCTGGGGTAGACTTGACATGGGACCCTGCGTCGGATGCTTCATTGGGTCGAGGGCTATGGCTCTAAGGCGGTATTCCTCTTGGGTAGCCCCATCCCTTGATTTAGGGTAGCATCCGCCGCCCCCATGTAAAGTCTTGCTTTGGGGTCGACGAAGGCTGACGGTTGAGTCAAGATGTATCTGTCGCCGCACTTTGTTCTCTTGATACTCGCTCTGGATTTAGCCACACCTCACTTTCAATGCTCCAGTCACGTGTTTCACCAGACCATCGTTCGGGATGGGCTGCCTTGGCTTGTTCATAGAGTTCATGCCGGTCTTGCAGGATATCCTGGGCGACTCCACTATGCCTTTGATGAGGCGTCAGGAAATTCAGACCACTGTGCCGGTGTTCATAGTTATACCAGCGTACAAACGCTAATACCCATGTTCTAGCTTCGGTCAGATCGGCAAATCCCGACAACGGGTAATTTGGGCGGTACTTACATGTCTTGAAAATGGACTCCGCGTAGGGATTATCGTTACTAACTCGCGGACGGCTTCTGGAAGGCGTTATGCCCAGCTGATACAAGGTTTCTAAGAGTGAGGCGCCTTTCATTGGACTGCCATTGTCAGAATGGAGAACCAGAGGCTTTAATGGCACGGTACGCTGTTCTGACATGACACCTCGTCGTACCAAATGACTGGCATTTTCAGCCGACTCCTCCAACCAAATCTCCCAAGCTACGACTTTCCGACTGAAGAGATCGAGGATCAAATAAAGATAGAAATAGATACCTTTTGCTGGTCCTGGGAGCCAAGTGATATCCCACATCCAAACCTGATTAGGCCCTGTGGCACAATGAGTTGAGATAGGCTTGCTACTAGGATTCTTACTTCGACCCCGGTGATGCTGCATGTCATGCCTTCTTAAGACACGGTAGAATGAGGATTCTGAGGCTAGATAGATACCTTTATCGGCTAGAATAGGGACGATTTGACTGGGAGGAAGGCTCTGATAGTCTAGTTGATTTGTTATCGCTATGATTTCCCGAATTTCTTCTTCGCTTAGTTTGTTTCGGGGAGGTGGGTGAATCGCAAGGAAACGCTGATCTTCAAGTGGCGTAGTATCATTTCGCCAGCGCTGTAAAGTACGTAAACTAATTCCCATTTCATCACAAGCTATCTCTTCTCGGGCACCGGCCTGAGTTGCTTCTTCAATCAGCATGATGGCTATTTCGCGATCTAAGGCGCTGATTAGGCGTCCTCGCCGTCCCCCCAAATCGCATGGACTTTTTTTCTCAAAACCAACAAGGCTGCTGTTTCCGCAAGGGCTGATTCTTTGCGACGAAGTTCGTATTCCAACGTCTTGATCTGCCGGCCCATTTCACGGATATCCTTCTGCAGCCGTGAGGCTTCAAGAGCAACGCCGCCATTGGCCTGCATACAGGCATCACGCCATGAATGGATCTGTTCAACATAAAGGCCTTTACTGCGACAGTATTCAGCTAATTCCACTTCACTAAGAAGTGAGGTCTCTACCACGATCAAGAACTTATCCTGAGTGCTCCAACGTTCTACTTCCTGTTCTCCGCCTGGAACCGCCATTCCCTTGGCTCTAGCTTTCTTCCGCCATTGATGTAGGGTCGCTTCTGACAATCCTGTTTCTCTTGCGATGACGCTTACCGCTTGATTATGGGGTGGCATCATTTTCATCATGATTGAATACTTGAATTCCTCACTGTACTTTGCCATATTTCTCCTCCTCTGAGCTCTAGTAACTCACTATACTTTTCTCGGAGTCCTATGACAACTATTCTGACACAGAGGGTGTCTAAGGAAGTAACAGTGGAAGTTTATACCGGATTGAAGACAAGAATATCTAATATATCTGTATAGTAAGTTGTGCGAATTAATACTCAGGGAAAGATATTAATTCAATTTTCGACCCTGAAAGAGTCGGTGATATTAAACATACAATATGGACATTTAAAATGCCAGAAAACTGCTAACCTTATAGCTAGAGTATTGTTTTGCGAATGGGCTTCAGTTAGCGATAAAATGGCATAAGGAGAATTTGGTGTATGAAAATTGCTATTCATCAAAACAATGAAATATTCAATCATTCAACCAC
>JBAQLX010000220.1:0-3392 GCA_049302315.1 Desulfosporosinus sp. | reverse complement strand
GTTTCCGGGAAAACGGGACGGATATTGATCAGGCGTTCCCGCTGACGGCGTAGAGTATGGATATCTTGGGAATTAAGCGCACTTGTCACAAAAACCTCTAAATCTATCCAGGCGTGGAGATCCTTCCCTTCCTCTATCCAGCGTTGCACTTGAGCTAACCCCTCTTTGGCCTGCCATTTCACCAGTGGGTAACCGGCGCTAAGGAAGATCTCACGGGTTGTTACCGGTTGGCCAGGAAATCCCTCGACAAGGATCACGGATTTGGCATACCCTGTTTCGGAAAAGCTATAGGCGAGCGGCGAACCTGAGTAACGTGTGGGCACGGTCGCCCCTTTGACCGCTTGAGCACGGTGTAAATGCCCAAGGGCAACATATTGAGCGCCGGATGGCATCGCCTCCGCCTCAACAGTCGGAGCGCTTCCCAGTTGGATCGGCCGCTCTGACTCAGATTCCATGCCTCCTCGCACAAAAAGATGGCTTAGCCCGAGGTTGACCGCGTCCGCGCGAAAGTGCCTGCCGAACGAGGAGAATAATTGCTGTACGCGCTTTGAGTATTCCTGGCGGAGGATTTCTTCATCCAGACTCTCGCTAAGTACTTCGTTAAGCCGAGACTCGGAAGGATAGGGAAGCATGGCAATAATGGCTGGGTCCGGGCAACTGGGAATATGTAACTCTACCCACCCAAGGCCGGCTGCAACCCTGACGACCCTTCCCTGATTCGGCTGCACCAAGAGACTTGGCATTAATACTTCTTTCGGAAGGCCATGTAACGTGATCCCGTTCCTGACCGCAAGAGGACTTGCCGCACAAAGACGCTCCGGGTTATCGTGATTGCCTGCAATAGCCACCACGGCACGCTTCCCCCCAGCAGACAAACGGTTCAGGGCATCATAAAAAAGCTCCTCGGCAATGGCGGGAGGATTTACGGTATCAAAGACGTCTCCTGCAATCAAGACAAGATCCGCCGTTTCGTCTTCCACAATCATGCAAAGTTCATCAATGAACTTGACTTGCTCTTCAATTCGGCTTCGCCCCTCAAGCATCCGACCAAGGTGCCAATCCGATGTATGTAAAATTCGCATGGGTTACTAAACCCCTTTCACAATGTACTTCTATTATTCTTATTATAAAGCATGTCCGAGCCAAAGAAAACTTGGCCATTACAGGAAATATTTTAAAATGTTATCTTTACCAAACTCTCATGCCCCTTTGGATGTACTTTGCGGATGCTATAGAATCTAACGCAAAAAGCTCAATAAAATAAATTAGTTTATATATGTTGTATTATGTGGTATAATATTCATTCAGGTGCCACAAGCGTCTTTTGCCCCGTTGGCGAAACTCACGCGCGATCGCGACATAGTCTGTTTCCGCAGTGATAAAATTTTTTTCTACGCAGTTATAGATAGAGACGCATTTGGAATAATTAAAGAGTAGAACAATACAAAAAAGGAGAATCGAAACATTGGCAACATTTACAGATTTGGGATTAAGTGAACCGGTCACTCGATCAATCATCAACATGGGGTTTGAAGAAATGACTCCAATTCAAGAAGAAACGATTCCCGCTGCAATGCAGGGAAGGGATCTAATCGGACAGGCTCAAACCGGTACAGGGAAAACAGCGGCTTACGGGATTCCCTTAGTTGAGAAATTCCTGGAGCATGCCGAACAAATTCAAGGAATAGTACTGGCTCCCACTCGGGAATTAGCAGTCCAAGTAGCTGAGGAGTTAAATAAGATCGGGCAGTTCAAGCAGATTCATGCCTTGCCCATTTATGGCGGACAAGGCATAGACTGGCAGATCAGGGCCCTGAAGAAACGCCCCCACATTATTGTAGCCACTCCGGGACGTTTAATGGACCACATGAGGAGAAAGACCATTCGCCTAAACGATATTAAAATCCTTGTTTTGGATGAAGCCGATGAAATGCTGAACATGGGCTTTTTGGACGATATCGAAACGATTCTCAAGGAGATTCCCGCAGACCGTCAGACCATGCTCTTTTCGGCAACGATACCGAGACAGATCCAAAATATTGCGCAGCGGTTTATGAAAGAACCGGAACTGATTAGTATTAAGGCTATGGGAGTCACGGTATCTGATACTGAACAACATTATGTGGAAGTATCAGAAAAGCTGAAATTCGATGTGTTATCACGTATTCTAGACATCCAATCACCAGACTTGGCCATTGTTTTTGCTCGAACTAAGCGGCGGGTGGATGAACTTTCAGAGGCATTGAGCAAGCGTGGTTATTCAGCGGAAGGAATTCACGGAGACTTGACCCAGAGCAAGAGAGACAGTGTCTTGCGTCAGTTTAAAGACGGGACTGTCGAAGTTTTGGTCGCCACTGATGTGGCTGCTCGGGGACTGGATATTAGCGGAGTGACCCATGTCTTTAACTTTGATATCCCCCAAGATCCGGAAAGTTATGTCCATCGGGTAGGCCGAACGGGTCGGGCAGGGAAATCAGGCTTAGCGATTACGTTAGTCACACCGCGGGAGATGGGTATGCTAAGACTCATTGAACAGCTTATTAAGCGACGGATCGTCCGTAAGCCTATTCCGACAATCATAGAGGCCGTGGAAGGTCAGCAACGCTTAACCATGACGGAGATTCTGAGAGTTATTGCTGAAGAAGATATTGATAAATATAAAGGAGTAGCCGAAGAGTTATTGGCAGAAAACGACTCCGTAACCCTGTTATCAGCTGCCTTAAAAATCATAACCAAGGAACCTGAAGCCGTCGAAGTTCGTTTAACGGAAGTTGCGCCTATGCGGGGAAGAAGCATGGGGAATATTGTCAGACCTCAGCAGGGGAATTATAACCGGAATAGTTATGGACAAAAGAAGGACACTTGGGCCCGACGAAAAGGCAACGATGTTCGTGGGAGCGCTGCCGGAATTCAACGGGGTAGGGATAATAGGAGAAACGGTTAAAGAGAAGTTCAGAGGGAAAAGTGACGTGTTCACATTTTCCTCTTTTTTACTGACGCAAGTTCCCTATTCTTCCCACCACGGTCTCGAACTCCTTACCATGTTCTCCTTAGTATTATTCATACTCGCTCTATTCCTCCCCAACATATCGGTCCGAACAGGGTCCGGCTCCCAAACTACTAAAGGTTCAGAATGCCTGGAACCTGAAGAAATCATTGTCTTCTCTTCCTCCTTGTCCCAGGACCACTGAACATCCGGACTCTTTTCACAGCTTTCCATCCCATTGGTTATTGGCATCTCAATACATTCCTCAACTTTCTCTTCTTTATCCCAATCAAACTTACTGCTGACGCCATCATTTGTTTCATAGCCCGCATAAGAAGGTGTAAACTGCGATCTTCTACCTGACCATGCGCTCATTCCTCTGCCTTTCGCCCCTCCTGCTCCGACC
>JBAQLX010000219.1:0-1615 GCA_049302315.1 Desulfosporosinus sp. | reverse complement strand
AAGTTTTGCTTGAAAAGCTTAGCTATATAGGGCATAATACAATTGACCGATCAGACGGTACTGAAGGAGGGGATTATATGAAAAAAATTATTCTTGCTTCAGCTCTAACAGCTGGTCTTTTGGTTATGCCTTTGCAAGCTGTATGCGCGTCTGAGGTAAATGAGACAAATGTTGTGTCTAACTTAGATATTAGTGAATTAAAGTACGAAGATATTCAGAAAGTCATCATGGAAAAGAGCCTTAAAGTTAGAATAAACACTGATACGATTAATTCTACTGAAAACGGTTATTTGTCGATTCAGGATTCCAAAGACAGTCTGTCCAATAGTATAAGTTCTCTGAATAGGACTATTCGCAATCTGAAGGAAAGCGAAACAGAACCAGATGCCGATATTGCTTCCATAGAGACGCAAATTAGTACGCTAAATAGTAGGGTCGACAGTTTAGAAGAAAGCCTGACTTCGCTTGAAAATCAAGAAGCAGATGTAGCTAAAAGTTTAGAAAAAGCAAAACTGAGTATTGAGATGGCTAATAAAGTAATTGTTTTCCAAACTGAGAGTTTATTTTTTACTGAAGATGCTCTTTTGCAACAACGCCAAACCCTTGAAAACAATCTTACGTATCTGAATAAAAGTTACGATGTTCTAAAGTTGCGTCTAACTTTGGGAATGGTTTCAGAGCTAGATTTAAAGGATATGGAGCAGAAAAACAAAGACCTTAAGAACCAAACAGAATTAATTTCGCAGAGAGTCGATAGCATTCGTGGACAAGTAAATATCTTAATTGCTCAGGACTTCAATCACCCACTAAATCTTATCACTCAGGTTTTAGTGGACGAGGGTAAGATCAAGGCCATGAACTATAATAATGATTTTGTGACAGCGATGGATAAGAATTATTCCCTTAAGCTACAGCAAATGGTGATCGAAGCCAAACAACTGACGATTGATCACGCAGAGGAGACGGATGGCCAAGATAGTTATGTGTATAAAGGAGCTTTGGCTGATCTTGATGCGGAAACCCTTAAATTTGAAGAGGTACAGAGAGAAACTGAGCAGGCTTTTGACACTGTTAGTGATACGGTACATAATAACATGGAAGCCTATCAGCTTGAAAAGGATAGATTTGATATCTTCAAGATCAAGCTTAACAACGCCAGACTATCGAATCAATTGGGCTTAATTTCTGATCTTGATATGCTTGGCGTTACTGTAGAATATAATAACCAAGAGTTGAAGCTGCAAAATGCTAACGAAGAACTTTTTAAAGCTTTCACAGCATATCAATGGTTCTTGGATGGTGTGAATGTTTCCTAGAAGATCTGGGAATTGTGGGGAGTATCACCTGTGATTTCTAATATCAGGAGCGAGAGATGGAGGCTATGGCTGATTGCCATGGCCTCCATTTTATTCTAATAGCTACTCCAAATATAGGAAATCTTGCAATAGAAAATGCCTATGCCATTTCGACACTAAATCTGAAAAAGGCCCATTGAACTCTTACGTTTTCAAAAAACTCATAAAGTTTTAATAAAAATAGATAAATTTTCCTTGAAAAAAGAAGGAGTTATTAATAACTATTTTGAATATAACCATAGTTAGGTATAGTATAGCAT
>JBAQLX010000218.1:0-4354 GCA_049302315.1 Desulfosporosinus sp. | reverse complement strand
CTTCTAGGCATAGAGAGTACACAAAGCGACTTTGCGTCCATGAACTCAAACGGCGTCACGGAATTCTTTGTCGTTCCAAATCCCCGTGGGACCCAGGCCGGAGGAAGTTTCTTAGCTAAGGGAGCACGGAGAGAGGAGTCGCGTCAATGAGCGTAGGCGATAAGGCGTTAAGAACCGCGTTGGTTCACATTCAGAGAAGCCCAGAGGTTACGCGGTTTAGCCTTAGCGACAAGCGAGTAGCGACGGAACGTGTGCGACCGTGCTAAGAAACTGACTCGAGAACGGAGGATTACCAACATGAATTGGATAAATAAACGAGTTTTGGTTATAGGTGCAGGCTTAAGTGGCCAAGCGGCTGTTCAAAAGCTGCAGCGTTGGGGAGCGGAGGTTTTCCTGACGGACAGTAAGGGACCGGAGCAGCTCGCAGGTGTTCAAGAGTTAGGGCTTGATCCAGCGCATTTATTACTTGGCAGCGTGCCGGACTTCGCGAGGATAAAGCCTGAACTGATCATCTTATCCCCAGGGGTATCCCCTAAGCTCTCTTTGGTGCAGGAGGGGATTTCCTATAATGTGCCCTTGTGGAGTGAAGTTGAGCTGGCTATGTATGATTGCCCTGCTTTATGTGTTGGGATAACCGGCACCAATGGGAAAACGACGACCACTTCTTTGATTGGTGAATTAGCAAAGCGATCAGGTCGACCTACGGTCGTCGCCGGAAATATTGGAGTGGCTTTAAGCGGGCAAGTGAACGGGTTGGGAGAGAACAGCATTGTTGTGGCTGAACTTTCAAGTTTTCAACTGGAGTTTATTGATAAACTTCGGGTCCATGTGGCTATTTTGTTGAATCTCACCCCGGATCATTTGGACAGGCACGGCACGTTGAAAGCTTATCTTGCGTCCAAAGCCCGAATTTTCGAGAACCAAACAGCTGCAGATTTGGCGATACTGAATTGGGAGGATCCATTAGTCCGAGATTTGGGATCAAAATTAACAAGTCGGGTGATGTATTTCAGTCCGACCTCCTTTTTGCAGGACGGGGTTAGTCTTTGGCACGATCAGATAGTCTATGTGGAAAAGGAAAAGGGGACTATGATTCCGATTATTTCACGGAAAGAACTTCAGCTCTGCGGAACACATAATCTGGAAAATGTCATGGCGGCTGCAGCGGCAGCGCGAGCGTTAGGCCTTTCCTGGACGGAGATTGCAGAAGGGCTCACCCAGTTCAAAGGGGTGGAGCACAGAGAAGAAATTGTGGGGACGTTTGAGGGGGTCCTTTTTGTGAATGATTCGAAAGGGACCAATACAGATGCAGCCACCAAGGCCTTATTAGCCTTTGAAGAACCTTTGATTCTGATTGCAGGGGGGAAAAACAAAGGGCTTGATTTTCATGATTTCATGAAAGTTGTGCGGGTTAAGGTCAAAAGCCTGGTTTTATTGGGCTTAGCGGCTGATGAGATGGAGCTGGCGGCGCGGGATGAAGGTGTAAAGACGATTATTAGGGCTGCCACTTTTGAGAATGGAGTAGATAAAGCGATCGCTGAAGCGGTACCTGGGGATGTCGTTTTATTGTCTCCTGCTTGTACAAGTTGGGATATGTTTAAAAGTTATGAAGAAAGAGGGGAATTGTTTAAGGAGTTAGTGCGTAGGCATTATAGGAAACCCATTTAACATTTAAGGGGGGAACTATACATGCGGAGGCACCGACCGGATCTGGTCTTGCTTGGAGCGATTTTGGCCCTGTTAGGGATAGGTTTTATTATGGTGTATAGCTCAAGCGCTGTCAGAGGGTACATACATTATGACGACCCCTATCATTTTCTCAAGATGGAGGTAATATGGGCTGTAATGGGACTCGGGGCGATGGTCTTAAGCATGTGCGTGGATTTGCGAATATTACGCAGATTTGCGAAGCCTGCCCTCTTTATAGCCATTGCTTTACTGATTGCAGTAAAAATTCCGGGACTTGGGCGCAGAGTCAATGGCGCAGACCGTTGGATTTGGCTGGGGTCGATGTCGATTCAGCCATCTGAAGTAATTAAGCTTTCTATGGTGTTGGTGATGGCCCATGTACTAGCGCTTGATCCCCATAAGATTCAATCGTTTTGTAAAGGGGTTCTGCCAATTCTTGGTTTACTTGGGGTGATTGCGGGGCTTGTTATGCTGCAGCCGGATCTGGGAACGACCCTGGTCATAGCGGCTACGACGTTTTTTATGTTAATTGCAGCCGGAGCACGGGTTGGGCATATTTTTGCCTTGGCAGGGACAGGGATTGGCTTAGTGGTTGCGGCTATTGCAGCAGCCCCTTACCGAATGCGGCGGATCTTTGCCTTTTTGGATCCGTGGGCAGACCCGTTGGGGAACGGTTATCAGACGATTCAAGCACTACTGGCGCTGGGCCCGGGCGGATTGTTTGGTTTGGGTTTAGGGCAAAGTCGACAGAAGTTTCTTTATTTGCCAGAAAACCATACTGATTTCATCTTTGCCATGATTGGCGAGGAACTTGGCTTCATCGGCGCTTCTTTGGTAATTATACTCTTTTTCCTTTTCGCTTGGCGTGGATTTCGGGTGGCAATGAGGGCGCCGGATGAATTTACGGGTTTTCTCGCAGTTGGATTAACCGCCATGGTGTCCATACAGGCGATGATTAATATGGGCGTAGTGAGCGGGGTATTGCCGGTTACCGGGATAACCTTACCGTTTATAAGTTATGGGGGTACATCGCTTGTCTTCACAATGCTAGGCGTTGGTGTTCTGCTGAATATTTCCCGTGAACTAAGGTAGGCAAGGGGGGGGTGAACTCGAGGCACGAAGTTCGAGGCGCGATGTTCGAGTACATGTGCGGTTTTGGGCCTTGATGGTAGAAGTTCGGAAGTTTAAGGAAGGAGACCTTGTGGTGCGTGTAATTGTGACCGGTGGCGGAACAGGTGGGCATATTTACCCGGCGTTAGCCATTGCCAAAGGGTTGTTGGCGCGTGATGCCGAGACCCAAATTCTCTATGTGGGAATCCGGGACGGAATGGAAGCGCGCTTGGCGCCGGAGGCTGGCCTTGCGTTTGCGGGGATTTCCGGAAAAGGACTTCCGCGCAGATTAAGTCTGGATACACTAAAAGTTATCGGTAAAAGTTTCAAGGCCTTTTGGGAGACGAAGAAACTGTTGCGTCAGTTTCATCCCGATCTTGTGGTAGGAACAGGGGGATATGTTTCAGGCCCGGTTGTTTTGACGGCTGCCCTTTTTAATATTCCCACCTTGCTCCATGAACAGAACGCTTTGCCTGGGATTACCAATCGGATTTTAGCGCGGGTTGTACGGCGTGTTATGGTGACCTTTCCCGAGAGTATGCAGCATTTTGGCGTTAAAAAAAAGCTGGAACTTGTTGGGCTCCCGGTCCGTCCAGAAATTGGACAGGTGTCTCGGGAAGTAGGGGCAACGAATTTTAAGTTGCGTCCGGATCGATTGACCTTGCTGGTGACAGGTGGGAGCAGAGGTGCGCGAACGATAAATCAGGCCATGATCGAGGTCCTGGCGCACCTTGCCCTGCGCTCGGACATTCAGGTGATCTGGGCAACCGGAAAAACTACATATAGGGAAACTATTGAGAGGTTAAAGAAAAGGGCAATCTTCCGGGAACGTCCGGAGTGGCGCGTCCTGGAATATTTGAAAGACATGCCGGAGGCTTTGGCCTGTGCTGACATTTTCATTGGACGGGCAGGGGCAGCCTCCCTGGCTGAGTTGATGGTTGCAGGTATTCCCAGTCTGTTAATTCCCTACCCCTATGCGGCGGAGAATCATCAGGAACATAATGCCCGGGTGCTGGTCCAAGCGGGTGCCGCGAAAATTATTCCGGACTCGGAATTAGACGGGGAACGATTGTGGAAAGAAGTGGAGGGGCTGATTTCTCAACCCTTGCTTCTCGCTAAAATGGGAGCAGCTACCGAAAAATTGGCGCAACTTCGGGCTTTAGATAAGATTGTGGACCTCTGTAGGGCTACTGCTTGGCACTGACGCGAGGTTCGAAGTTCGAGGTTCGTGGTACGAATCTTGAGTATCTAGCTTTGGTTCGAATATCGAATTTCGAATCTCGAACATCGAGTTTGCTCACACCTTTTTACTCCAATGCATAGCATATGGCAGTAAACAAACGAAAGGAGTGAGTATGGTGTGGCCAAAGAGAAAGATAAAATTGGTTTCCTCTGCTGCGGCTCCCGGAATTGATGGAGTTCGGGCCATGTTGAAAGGAATCCAGCTTGAATTTTCCGAGGCGGAGGATTTAAGCCAAGGAATCATGGAAAATTGGTGGGAGAAGCCTTTTGATCAAAAGACCGCGACCGAGGGGTCAGGCCCTGCGACGGACGT
>JBAQLX010000217.1:0-2272 GCA_049302315.1 Desulfosporosinus sp. | reverse complement strand
CCATCAGTTCAAGCCATTCGCCCCGGCCACAGCCGAGATCGATCACCCTGCAATCATCATAGATGGTCTTCAGTGGGATTACAAAAGGTAGATAAATGCGCAGTCGGGATTTTATCAACTCTCTCGATCCCCGAAAACGATCCTCGAAAGCGTGATAAAAGCCTTTGCCCTTCATCTGGTTACTCCTGACGCGTTTTAGTTCACGATAGCTCATATTTATAGGCTTTGCGTTTTCTGACTCATCGCCATGTTATGAAAAAGTTTGATATCGAGCTCCATTATCATGTGACCGTGACATTTTGCATTGCAATGCTCAGACATCTCGAATCGACGTTGTTCAGCTCCTTTATATCGCATGGCCTCTCGCAGCCTTCGGGCACATGTAGGCGTATGGTGTTAACACCTTTTGTTAGGTCCAGCGGTATTATTATGTTAGTGAAGCTTGTGGGCACGTCCACCCTCATCAATAGTTCGTCTTCACAGTATACCTCGAGGGTTCTGTTGTGGTAGAAGCTTAGTGCATTAAAATTTATGTAACTAGTGCGATTATCTGGCGATAAAATCGCAAAGGTGCCATCACTTTTCATCCAGCGAGTTGAAATGCTTGAACAATTTTCAGTGGCATAGAATCTCGAAGATCCAATAATAATACTACGAGGAGCCGCATATGTGGAATTTATTTCAAATACATAATCTGTGCCAAATTCTTTTTTGAGACTCACTTCATTGAAGTATTCCTTAATTGCAGTACTTGTACAATTCCACTGCGATCTATCCAGCTCATTTGAATGAATCACCAGATACTTAATTTCATTCGCTCTTAGGAGATAGATCGATTCGTTAGATGGAAATGTCATAAGTGTTTGAATTGTATCTGAGTATCTATCTGGGAAAAAACCACTATATCCATTGACTAATTTTTTCCAATGATATGTGGAGTAATACATATATTTTGTATCGGTCCAAGGCTCTGATGGAATCTCAACAATAGCAAAATCGCCGGGTTCATTTGCCAAGCACTGATACACTTCGGGGATTTCTCGACCAACAGGCATGGTCATGTTAAATACTGGTATATATATTGATTCACATATGACTAATGATACGAATATAAAAGATATTACCAATTTCTTAATTTTTGGCTTTGATCCAATAAATCTGCTCATGCCATATGCTGCAAATACGCTCAATGAGAGCATAATAATAAATCCAAATCGGCTTGGTACTCGCATTGACTTAAATCCGGGAAAATACTCAAATAAATATTTATATGGGAGATCTATATTTAATATATGTCCAAAGAAATGCAGGGGATATCCCAAGGATAAGACGAAGGCAATTAGCGCTATCAATAGATATATATTTTGTGTTTTATCAGATATAATGATCAGTGCAAGCTTACTTTGATCACCCAGTTTAAGTCTCATTATAAGGAAGAACCCATATAATGACAAAGCGATTACTGTTATTCCTGGAAATAGTGAATGCTCGGAGAAATTCCTATTGGCCTGGAAAGGATAAGAGACGGGACCGTAAATTAGATTATTTATTGGAGTAAGCAAATAGTCGCCTACATCGGCTGAATAAAAGCTTACTTCATCGAGCGTTCTTGTAAATCCATATTCGTGAGCGACCTGAATATACGGATATGCGAAAGGCGCAATAATCGCTAAGGCACAGATTAGAAACAGGATCAGCTTCATTTGGTATGGGTGCTGGTACAGTTTTTTGCGCAGATCCTTATTTATCACGAAAACGCTTAGCGTATAAACTCCCAACGTGATTGTTATGTAAAACGCCAAATACCAACTAGATAAGGTTTGCAGGATATAGAACACGTATAAAAGCACAAGATTTTTATAATCGCCTTTATGCAAAAATTTATCTAGATATAACAGAGCAAAGGGCATCCATTGTGCTGTAAGTAATTGAATGTGAGCGATATGAGCAAATCGAATTGTACAAAAAGCAAAAACAACACCGCCTAAAAATGCGGAATATTTATCATTTATATAATAATTAATCAGTAAAAACATTCCAAAACCGGATAAAACAAAAGATAAAAAGAGAATTAAATTATATGCTAATACTGGATTATGAGTAATCAAAATAACAGGAAAAGCGACAACCATGTCAGCAATAAGATGCTCGGAAAAGGCCAGTGCATTCTGAGTAAATGGATAAAATATATTTGCATTGAATAGGTTCAAAGGATCTGTTGTAAGACTGTGTACGTCCCATGCCAAAATCCAGGTATTTAATGCTGGATCCC
>JBAQLX010000216.1:0-6530 GCA_049302315.1 Desulfosporosinus sp. | reverse complement strand
AGATGAGATGACAGAGAATGAGTGGTAGACATAAAAAATCATCCTTTCTGAATAACTGGAATTATCCAGTAAAGATGATATCATAGCTGTAGAATTAGAGCTTCAAAAAGCCACCGCGCAGCGGTTTGGTACAACAGAGAGTTGCCGAAACTTTGCAAAGATGAAAGTGGTTGGGACGCTTCGGCAATTCTCGGGACGTTCTACGACATATCGTGCAAAGGTCGCGCCATCCTTGGCGCGGACGAAAAAGAATTTGAGCTATTTCTTCGCAGTAGGATAATAATGTAATTATCGGTATGCAATGTGCGTAATTAATAGATGTGGCAGATATTGGTTATAGCGGTTATAATAGAGTTAAGAGAGGACAGCAAAGGAGATCGATAATATGGCTAACGCATACGTTATTGATAGAAACTCAATTAAGCTTCCAAAGGAGGTTTCAGAAAAGCTGAAATTGAAGGAAGGAATGGAACTAAAGGTTATATCTGACGAAGTGGACGGGGTATTAATATTGAAGGTTGTTGAAGGGAAAAGCAAGGATTTTTCCGGTATTAAAGGGATCGGCAAAGAGATATGGAAAGATGTTGACGTTCAGAAATATGTTACTCAGGAGAGAAACGAATGGAATTGAAGAAAGGCTTAAAGCTTTTTGTAGATACGGCACCGATAATATATTTTATTGAGGAGCATCCGGTTTACATCGATGAAGTTTCCGATATATTTGACAGAACAGCTGAAGGAACTGTACAGGTGGTTACGTCAGTTATTACCTTGATAGAGGTTCTTGCAAAGCCATATAAGCTTGGACAAAATAATATAGTGGACGTTTACAAGGATTTCTTTTCCAATTCAAAGGGATTCTCTGTTATGAGTATTGATACCAGTATCGCAGAATTGACTGCAAAGATAAGGGCAGAATTTGGGTTCAAGGTGCCTGATGCTCTTCAATTGGCTATCTTTGAACATAATGATTGTGAGTATTTTGTAACCAATGATAAACAACTCAAGAGTTATGACAAAAATAGGATTTATATATTAGGTGAAAATAGTTGATATTGAAGGTTTATGAATGTTCCTTTAAGGCAGCGCCGTCCATGGCGCTGTCTGAGTCTGGGGGCACGATACGTCGTAGAACAGCGTGTTCCCGACACTTGGAGGATGATGCATGTAGTTAGGACGCGTCGGGAATATGCGGGACGTTCTACGAAACCATACGCAAAGACCGCCGCGCCTCCATGCGCGAATTATTGAAGCATTACTTTTTAGTTTTTCCGCATATTTTTATGGAGCAATACATTTTTTTAAGAATTGTGTTACAAAAACTGGTATAATAGTGTCTACAGGGGGCTCGATGAAATGGGTCAATTTGAAAAGATATTAATTGGGATATTGTGTGGAACAAAGGATAAGGATATCGAGTTTAATGACCTGTGTAAAGTACTGTTTCATTTTGAATTTAAAGAACGGATAAACGGGAGTCATCATATTTTCTATAAGGATGGAATTGATGAAATAATAAATATTCAACCAAATGGTCCAAAAGCAAAGTCATATCAAGTCAAACAGATAAGACAGATTATTTTAAAGTATAAACTTGGAGGTGGTATTGATGCATAAGTATGAAATTATTATCTATTGGAGTGATGAGGACGATGCGTATATTGCCGAGGTGCCAGAACTGCCAGGATGTGCTTCGGATGGAAAAACACATCAGGAAGTCTTAAGAAATATAGAAGTAGTTATTGATGAATGGATAGAAACAGCAAAATTAATGGGAAGGTCTGTACCTGAACCACGAGGCAGATTATTGTTTGCATAGAATGACCATAGCACATTCATTTATACTGTTGAGTTTGTAACGTTCAAGGGGCCGCCATCCGTGGCGGCCTCTGAATTCGGAGGCGTACGGCTTCGTAGAACACGGTTTTCCCGACACTTGGAGGATGATGCATGTGGTTGGGGCGCGGACGAAACGCGGACGAAAAGAACCTGTTGTATTACTTTGCAGTAGAAGAATTTTGTGTAATTAAGAAATTGGAGAAAATACATCTTGGTCTGAGTATAGAAAACCTTTGCGTGTAGAGTATGAATACTGGAATACACTGAAGCCTAAAAATATCTGGTCGTATGATGAGCAAGAGATAAAATTTATCTATAAAGAGCTAAGCAAAAGTGAAGAAGTTAACCTTGAACAATACGGGGGTAGTGGGCGCTTTGTTGGGTTTATCCAATCGTAAGACTCCCACTTGTAGAAGTGGGAGTCTTACGATTGGATAAATGTCTGACCATTATTGACCTTCGTGCTAAAAGGGACTATAATTTACTTACCAAGGAAAAAATACTCCAATATATCCCAAGCTAAACTAACAAGCAGAAATATTAAAATAACGAAGTGAACTCGTTCAACTAAAGTTGAACATCGAGTCTTCGGTGGGGGAGTCTACCCCCACCGAAGCAGAATAAGGTGTACCTCTCCCACTTGTAGAAGTGGGAGTCTTACGATTGGATAAAAACAAGTACATGAGTATAGGGGGTGAGCAAATGGATTTTAAAGATTATTATGCCAGTCTTGGTGTTTCACCAGAGGCGGATGAAAAAACGATTAAAAAAGCTTATCAAAAGTTAGCGAAAAAATATCATCCTGATGTTAATCCGGGTGACAAAGCGGCTGAAGAAAAATTTAAGGAAGCTACGGAAGCCTATCAAGCAATCAGCGATCCCGAGAAACGACGTAAATATGATGAACTACGGCAGGACTATCAACAATGGCAGACCCGCGGAGGACGTGGAGATTACAATTGGGACCGTTGGCAATCTCAACCTGGGGGAGCGGGTGGCGGGAGTCAGACTTATACCATGTCCCCGGAAGATTTTGCAGAAATGTTCGGTGGCTCTGGAAGATCGGGTGGTTTTGACGGTTTTGGCGGGGAAGGATTTTCTGATTTCTTCTCTACCCTTTTTGGAGGGGGCGGCGGACAAGGCCGTGGGTTCAGCGGCGGCTCTACAGTAAGGCGTGCACGCGCCGGTCAGGACCTTGAAGTCGAAGTTCAAGTGACCCTTGAAGAATCATATCATGGAACGACACGCCTTATCCGTACTGGGGAAAAACAAATTGAAGCCAAAATTCCGAAAGGGGTACGCACTGGTTCCAAGGTGCGGCTTACCGGCCAAGGCGGTCCTGGGATTTCGGGCGGGCCGAGCGGGAATCTTTATTTAAACATCACAGTAAGTCCACATGCTCGCTTTGTTCGTGAGGGGGATGACTTGAGAGCCGATTTACCGATTGATTTCTACAAAGCCATTTTAGGTGGGGAGGTTAGGGTCCTGACTTTAGGCGGAGAAGTAATCCTCAAAATCCCAACCCTTTCGCAAAGTGGCAAGAAATTTCGCTTAAAAGGAAAAGGTATGCCAAATTTGGAAAATCCTCTTAAACAGGGGGATCTCTTTGTAGAATTAGCCATTGTTCTGCCGGAAAACCTGAGTAAGCAAGAGATTACGACTCTTCGTGATTTGGCAGCTAAAAGAGGGTAACTTCATGGCCTGTTAACTTTACCTAACTTGAAAAGGAGTGAGTAATTATGTCTTTCGATACCAACCGATTTACCCAGAAATCTCAGGAAGCGATCAGCAATGCCCAAACTATGGCGGAACGCAACGGAAACAGTCAGGTTGAGCCTGAACATCTTTTGCTCGCTCTCTTAGAGCAAGGGGATGGTGTCGTTCCTCAAGTATTAAGTAAAATAGATATAGCAGTTGGCGTACTCATCAAAACTATCCGTCAAGAGATCAATCGCTTGCCACGTATAAGCGGTGGAAATGTCCAATTGAGCATTTCCCCCCGTTTACGTACGGTTTTAGTAGCAGCGCATGATGAGATGGGCACGTTTGGGGATGAGTACGTTAGCACTGAACATTTACTGCTGGCCATTTTTGAAAAAGCCGGAGGGTCTGCTGAGCAAACTTTGAAACAAGCGGGCTTGACCCGCGAAAAATTGCTTCAAGCCCTACGTGAAGTCAGGGGAACTCAACGTGTGACGAGTTCAAATCCTGAAGGGACCTATGCGGCCCTGGAACAGTACGGGCTTAACTTAGTGGAGCAAGCACGGCGAGGACGTCTTGATCCGGTCATTGGCCGTGATGAGGAAATCCGCCGGGTCATCCAGACCTTATCTCGTCGCACAAAAAATAATCCTGTCCTCATCGGGGAGCCTGGGGTTGGTAAAACAGCGATCGTTGAAGGCTTGGCCCAACGGATTGTCCGAGGAGATGTTCCCGATGCAATTAAAAATAAACTGGTTATTTCTCTCGATATGGGAAGCTTAATCGCCGGAGCCAAGTACCGGGGGGAATTCGAAGAACGCCTGAAAGCGGTGCTCAAAGAAATTCAAGACCGTGACGATGTGATTTTGTTTATCGACGAATTGCATACCGTTGTAGGTGCGGGGGCTGCTGAAGGAGCAATGGATGCCAGTAACATGCTAAAACCAATGCTGGCCCGTGGAGAACTTAGGATGCTTGGAGCGACAACACTCGCCGAGTATCGTAAGCATATTGAGAAAGATGCCGCCCTCGAACGGCGCTTTCAACCAATTATCGTAGAGGCGCCTAGTGTGGAGGATACCATTTCCATCCTGAGGGGACTTAAGGAACGTTATGAAACGCACCATGGCGTACGAATTACGGACGGAGCTATCATTGCTGCTGCCGTGCTCTCCGATCGTTATATTAGCGATCGTTTCCTTCCGGATAAAGCGATAGACCTCATTGATGAAGCCGGAGCGCGTATGCGCATGGAAATTACCAGCGATCCCTATGAATTAGATCAGATCAAACGTCGGATGATGCAACTGGAAATCGAACGAGAGGCCTTAAAGAAAGAAAAGGATGAAGCCAGCAAGGATCGCTTAACAAAAATTGAAGAAGAGTTGGCCAATCTCAAAGAAGATCGTTCCGGGCTGGATGCCCAATTACAAGGCGAACGTGAAGTCCTGGCGCGAATTCAACAACTCAAGGAGGAAGTCGACCGTTCGCGCACCCTGATGGAGCAAGCACAGCAGCAATTGGATTATAATAAGGCTGCCGAGCTCCAGTATGGCATCATCCCAAATTTGGAAAAGGATCTTAAAGCCACCGAGCAAACACTCCAAGCTAAGAAAAATACCTTATTAAAACAAGAAGTGGTAGAGCAAGATATCGCCGAAATCGTGGCAACTTGGACCCATGTTCCCGTCGCCAAACTTATGGAGAGCGAAATGGCCAAGCTTACCCACATGGAAGACCGAATTCATCAAAGGGTTGTTGGGCAAGAAGAAGCTGTTCAAGCCGTCGCCGACGCTGTACGACGGGCACGTGCCGGGCTGCAAGACCCGAATCGTCCCTTGGGTTCTTTCCTCTTTCTGGGGCCGACGGGTGTCGGGAAGACTGAGTTGGCCAGAGCACTGGCGGAGTTCCTCTTTGATGATGAACAAGCTATGGTCCGCATTGATATGTCTGAGTATATGGAAAAACACACTGTGTCTCGCCTTATCGGAGCGCCTCCTGGATATGTCGGATTTGAAGAAGGCGGGCAACTCACGGAAGCCGTCCGCCGTAAACCATACAGTGTTATCCTCTTCGACGAAGTTGAGAAAGCACATAGCGACGTTACGAACGTTCTCCTGCAGCTCTTGGACGATGGTCGGTTGACCGATGGGCAAGGTCGGATGGTAAACTTTAAAAACACGGTCGTCATCCTAACCAGTAATATTGCCAGCCCGTCTATTCAGCAATTGACCCAACGCAAGGCATCTTTGGAAGAAGTACGCTCGAGCATCAATGAAGAACTAAGGCGCCACTTTCGGCCGGAATTCCTTAACCGCCTCGATGAAGTCATCATCTTCCATCCTCTGGGGCGCGAGCATATCGGACGAATCGTGGAAATCCAACTTGGCCTGTTGCGTCAGCGTTTGAGCGAACGCAAACTTACGTTGGAATTGACGGCTAAGGCACGCGAACAAATTGCGAACGAGGGGTATGATCCGATTTATGGAGCGAGGCCACTCAAACGTGTGATCCAACAACGTCTCCAAAATCCTTTGGCCCTTAAACTCCTGCAAGGAGAATTTAAAGAAGGACAACAGCTCCTTGTGGATGTTGACGCCTTGGGGGCATATACGTTTAATATCCAAAAAGATTAAGCAGCGTTCAAGTATACCTATTACTAATTATTAGAACGTAAAATGAAGTCGGGATCCCACTCGTGAATATTAGCCAAGTTGAAAACTTGGCTAATATTCACGACTAAATGTATAATGCAGACGTAATGTTAAGAAGTCAAGTGAGGCAAAAGCACGTGCAAGATAACAAACCAATCCATCCTCCAATTTGGCAAGGGCAAGAAGGGGAAGGACGTTGTCAAATTACGTTAACGCTCACAGATACCGGTCATGGCATTCATGGGCTTCTGACCGGCGGGGAAAAACCGCATGTCGGCGGAGGGGTTCTGGCCCTGCCCCGCCCAAGCCTTAGCGGCGGGGGGTGGAGCTCAGATG
>JBAQLX010000215.1:0-4610 GCA_049302315.1 Desulfosporosinus sp. | reverse complement strand
CAAGAATGCAATACCCAAGTGTTCTTGCCTTACTCGGTTATTAATATAGAAGTTGATCGATTCATGAATTCGATTAATAAAACTGGGGGTGCAGTAGCACCTTATTTAAGTGTGCCTTTTTTAGGTTGCGCTATAAACTGTAAGGTGAAATTGCTAATTTTTGAAACACGCCGATTTTCATTTTTCCCTCATTCTTTGGTACCCCAGAACCCTATATTTTATTTTTTCATTGTCCTAACGTCGTTACTACTCTTACCTTCCGATAAATTTTCTCTTCCTTATCAAAGGCTTCGTAACAATGAGAATAACTATTAAAGGCGATGTCCTCCTTTTTGCCTAACCCCAGAATACCCAGCGGGCACAAGCTCTCATAAAACAGCCCATGCACACGGTCTTGGAGGACCCGATCAAAATAAATCATTACATTTCGGCAAATAATCACATGAAACTCATTGAATGATTGATCGGTAGCCAGGTTATGTTGGGCAAAAACAACGTTTTGGGTTAGAGACGGGCGAAAGATTGCTTTCCCATCACTTACCTCAAAATACTCCTCAAACTCTTTCTTCCCCCCGGCTAATTTAGTCGAATATTTCGACAATATATCTGAAATCATTCGACATTTAAGAATCAATCTCCTTCTGGAAATATGTCGCTTTATAACAAGTTAGCGTTCTAACTTAATTTTTTTAATCCTTGTGTATCGTACTCGCTATAGCACTCAGCAATTGGCAACGAAAGAGGATTATGGCACGGCGCCATAATCCTCTTTCGTTGCTTATAACTTTCGGGCGATTATTGAACATTCTGAAGGCAGATCATTTGTCCGCCATGCTTAAAGATATTCATCTTCTTCCCTTCTTGAACCGCTTTCCATATGAGTTGTTGATCAAGAACAACTAAACTTGCTATCTGTTCGACTCCGTAGTTAAAAAGAACTCGGGAAATCGGAACGCTTGGACCAACAAGAATGACCTTAGCCTTCCTAGACAGCTCAAGAAGCCTCGGCATTGTTTTATTAGTAAAGGCTGTTCCCGTAATAAAAACAAAGTCCTGTTCCGGGAGGATATATTCACAAGCCGTGTCAGGATAATCACCACCTTGGGGTTCTCTTTCCAGGACAGATAACGCGCAGATGTTTTGGAGTTGCTCGACATCAGGGAAATGTCCGATAACGGCGACCTTTTTCCCGATAATCTCCGGGGTTAATTGTTTGAAAGCATTGAATTTTTCAGGCTCCTCTGATTGAGCCATCGGTTGACCGGTTATGGCCATAACCTCTGAAGGAGTATTGAAGGCCGCGTTAATTGCCGCCTGTCCCATTGATGCATCAAGCATATTCCAGGATTTAACATAACTTGCCAGCTTTTTGAGCGGTATGCCTATTATTTCGGCAAGTTCCGCTCCTTTCTTGCCACCCTTAAGGGTCTTAGCCATACCAAGACCCCGCTCTGACCGGACTAGAGTCCAAGAAACCCCCAGCAAGCACTCAAGGACGCTCAAATCCTCAGGTATTGAATTGATGAGGTCATCATATATTTCCCACACATCTTTTCCCCTTCTCAGATTTTTTGATAATAAGCTTCATTGGCACAAACCTTGCACAATACCTTTCCATCCTTGCGCACGTCTCGGCCATCCATAATTTTTTCATGACAGATTTCACATTTTGCTTTCCTGGTCGGTCTGCCTGGCAGATCTTCCGGTTTTATGTCGACCGTTACCGGCTCAAATTTAAATAATTGTTCATTCGAAAATTGTTGCCAAAAAGAAACCGGGTCCTCATCTTCAGGAGCATCTTGCTTTGCGTCTACAGCGATTCTAATCCCTTTATTGGTCTTCAGATCGATAAAGCTGGCCGCCATCTTGCCATAATCCATCCATTTCAACCTTCTTTTTCCGAGTGAACATCCGGTTACTGATTGGACAGCGTCAGCAAGGCAGCGATCAACTTCTACAAAAACCATATAATCTTTATTTTTAGAGGGGTCTTCAATCCCCAGATATTGGAGTCCCGCCCGGGCGAGCCTAACCCCAAAAACAATACCTGTGCAGATGTGACCATGAAACTCGTGCGCCTTTTTCAAATCCTCTTCAAAATGATCCGTCATGATGAACACTCCCTCCAAAATTTTAAATTTAAAAGTTTATCCTCTGGCTAATTACTCTTGATTACTCATAAAACCGCCTAGACGTTGATATTTTACAGCCTGTATTTCGGCCATCACAGCCAAGGCAATCTCCGCTGTCTTTTTTCCTCCAAGATCCAGCCCAATGGGAGAATGGACTCTCTTGACAAGCTCCTCTGATATTTTTAACGGCTCTAAATTCTTAAAATACTCAATTACTTTACGCTTATTTCCTAAAACGCCAATATACCGGGCGGGTGAGGAAATAACTGCTTTCAGGGCCTGTTCATCAAATTCATGGTGACTCGTAGCGATGACGATATTCGTATTATCGTTTATCGTAAACTCGCTCAGATTTTTCACGATATCTCCCAAAAGTAATTCATCGGCTTCCGGGAATCTCGCTTTCGTAAGCATTTCTGCGCGATTATCGACGACTATTATGCGATAACCTAATATTTTTGCATAGTAATAAACGTTTTCGGCAACTTTACCCGCACCTACGATAATCAAGCGATCTTGATTACAAAAAGCATTAATAAAAAGTTCAATGCTATTATTATCAACACTCAACAGAACCTTGCGGGAAAGACCTCTGCTGAGACAGATTTTCCCTTGCTCAATCGCTCTTTTTTGAGTGAGCTCATTACCAATGCTGCCTGCTAATACCTCCCCGTTTTCATTAACTAAGATCATCGCGCCCGTACGACAATTTGTTACGTCCTCTGAGGAAATAACCGTAATAAGGGCTGCTTCCTTATTTGCCTCTTGGTATTCTGCTAGCAGACGCATTAAATTTAGTTCCAAATAGATCACCTTCCTTTCTACTTTAAACTACACTGTCAATCATAAACTAACTATAACCATCTATGTTTAGATTATATAATTAGTTATGTTATGTTTCAATAGTTTATCTGTCATGCAAATCGGAAAGGTAGTCGAAAATTCAGCTCCTCCTCTATAAGGAGCATGTATTTGTCGGAAGTTCACTATTAGGTTGCTAACCTAATAGCTATTTTACATAATTTGTTTTCAAATATTAATAGTAAAACGAAAAACATCCGCAAGGGGCGTTTTTCGTTTTACTATTTCATAATTAATTAAGCTTCCTAATCTCCTCTTGTTTACCATGATCCAGCTTAATAATCTGGTCTCCAAGCATTTCCGCTTCTTGAACATCATGTGTGACTAAGATAATCGGGATCCGCCACTGAGCTTGAAGTTTCAGCAACTCTTCCTGGAGTGTACTCCGCGTGTCCTGATCGAGGGCCGAAAGAGGTTCATCGAGCAGTAATAGTTCGGGCTCGGTCATTAAGGCCCGCGCAAAAGCGACTCTTTGCTTTTCCCCCCCCGAAATCTGATTGGGATAGCGATTTTGCAGATGTTTGATCTTGAACATCTCTAATACATTGGCAGCTGTCAGGGCTTTGCTGGGGATACTCCCTTTTTTAGGCTTACCATACATCACATTTTTCACGACCGTCATGTGCGGAAAGAGAGCATAGTCTTGAAAAACATAGCCGATACGTCGATTGCGGATCGGCAGATTTACACCCTGTTCAAAAGAGAAAACCATCTGATCGTTGATCTTAATCTCCCCCCACGAAGGGGTCTGGAGGCCTGCTACACACTGCAGGAACGTCGTCTTGCCGGCGCCGGAGGGGCCGACAAGAGCCAGAATTCCCTGGCTCAAGGAGATATCAACTTCAAGCTCAAAGGTAGGTAACTTTTTTCTAAAATAAGCCTTGAGCATCAGGCCCACCTCCTCGCGAGTCTTGTCGTAATCCTTTTTTCCAGCGGTTTAGCCCATAAATCACCAGGAAACTGAAAGCGGTCATAATGATCACCAATATGCTCGCTTGTTGAGTGTCCCCCGCTTCATTGGCCATGTAAATGGCAATAGGCATTGTTTGCGTCTTTCCCGGAATATTTCCAGCAATCATCAACGTCGCTCCGAATTCCCCCAGAGACCGGGCAAAGGCCAGGACTAAGCCCGCAACAACTCCATTCCAGGCTAACGGAAGGGTTATGGTCAAAAAGACCCGTAGTTCTCTAGCCCCCAATGTACGCGCTGCCTTCTCAAGATTCTGATCCACGCTCTCAATGGCAGCTTTTACGGATTGATACATCAAGGGAAAAGAAACGACAGCGGCCGCTATTACGGCGCCCGCCAGGGTAAAGACAATTCTGGTATGAAACCATTGTTCCAATAGCTTACCAAAAGGACCGTTCTTCCCAAACACAACCAGCAACATAAAACCGACAACCGAAGGGGGTAGCACCAGGGGCAAAGTAATGACAGACTCGACAACATCTTTGCCCGGGAACTCCCGCCTGGCCATAAGGCCGGCCATTGGGATTGAAGAACAAGTGACAATGATCACGGCGGCAAAGGCAACTTTCAGAGACAAGATAATCGGAATATAGTTAAATTCCATCAGACTCCCCCGGTACTAATTTATCCAATCGTAAGACTCCCAC
>JBAQLX010000214.1:0-1917 GCA_049302315.1 Desulfosporosinus sp. | reverse complement strand
AAGAAGGGCTAATCTTGCGTGAGCATGGCATAGAGGGGCTAATACTGGTGCTGGGGCCAACCACGCAGGAAGATTGGTCGACAGCCATTGCGGCACGGTTACAGTTAACGCTTTCGGAACTATCTTCAATTGTGGAGTTGGATAAGGCTTGTTCGGATCTGGAATTGGAACATTCTACGCTAGTCCAGGTACATCTCAAGGTAGAAACAGGCATGGGGAGAACAGGTTTTCGATTTTCCGACCTGGAAGAGCTGACTTGTGTCCTGGAAAAAGCCCCCCATCTTCGGGTTGTAGGAGTGTATACCCATTTCGCTCGTGCAGCCCGTAGGGATAAGGCCTATACAATAGAGCAATATGAACGTTTTATGTCCTTTACGACCCGTCTTGAGGAACTGGGGATTCATCCGACTTGGAAACATGTCTGCAACAGCGCGGCATTTCTCGATTACTCCGAGTGGCACCATGACTTTGTGCGAATCGGGACATTGCTGATCGGACATTATCCGGGGCAAGGGTTCGGTGGAAAATTAAAGTTAAGCGACCCCTGGGTTGCTAAAAGCCGGATAATTTATCTGCGTAGAGTCCCCAAAGGGACTTATGTAGGGTATCAAAGTATCTATCGTACGAAGGCTGAAACTCAGCTTGCTGTAATCCCCGTGGGGTATGCGGATGGATTTGGGTTAGAACCGCATTTCACCCCCCAGGGATGGATTGATTTTCTGAAAATAATGATTAAAAATCTTGCGGCATTGTTCGGGATTTACCTTGGGCTGGAACGGGTGGAACTTAAGGGGAAGACGGTTCGCGTTGCCGGAAAAATAGGTATGCAGCTCACTGTGATTGATGTAGGATTGCAGGACTGCGCACTGGGGGATGAGGTGGGGATCCCTTTGCGCCGGACTGTGGCAAACCCTCGAATCCCCAGGAGATATAGACAAGATGGACAAATGTTCTCGGAACGGGTTATAGAAGAAGGAGTTTTACCATTTACACAGAATATTCTTTATATGAGATAAACATAAGGGAAAGGAATGTAGGAAGTGGGTAAAATTCTTGTTGTTGACGACCAATTTGGTGTGCGGCGCCTGCTCTTTGAGACCTTCCGAGAGGATAAATATGAAGTCGGAATGGCAGCGAACGGAGCAGAAGCGATGCAGTTACTTTTTGACTTTAAACCAGATCTCATCTTGATGGACATGAAAATGCCAGGAATGAACGGTATAGAAACATTAGGACAAATTCGTGCCTTAGGAAGTAAAGTTGGTGTGATTATGATGACGGCCTATGGTGATACTCAGAATATGGAACAAGCAAAGGACCTCGGGATTCTCTCTTATATGGCTAAGCCCTTTGATTTGTTTGAGCTGAGAGCACGGGTGAGGGAGATTTTACCGGTGTCCAATTAGTAGACACAGATGATCGCCCTACAATGTAAATTATTTTGTTAGTCTAAAGGCAGGAAAATCTTCTTGCATGACGAAGTATATGAAGTATTGAAGTATATGAATTAGTAATATGAAGTATATACTGTAGAAAGAGGAGGGAATTCTGATTCTAACAACAAATACGACGATCGCTATTCAATGTTCCCAATGTGGTGAGCTGGAATTCCAAGTCCTCTCTCTTTTTGCATTTTCTCGGCGAGGTCGGAAGAACCTGCTTTGTGGTTGCGGTCTTCAGCTTATGTCCGTAACCAGCAGTAACCTTAAGCAGTTTAACGTCACTTATGCTTGTGCTTACTGTGGGGAGACCCATTATTTAAGATTAAATCGGCATGCCCTGTGGGGTTATGACACATTGCCGCTTACTTGTCCTGCCGTGGAAGCTCCTGTCGGATATATTGGGCCCAGGCAGAAAGTCACCCAGGCCTGTCATGAACGAGAAAAATCCATTGGGGAATTGGCAGTAGAGCTGGGT
>JBAQLX010000213.1:0-2710 GCA_049302315.1 Desulfosporosinus sp. | reverse complement strand
GGTAATGGTTTTGTAGGAAAAGTTATGCTAATTAAGGATCCAAAATGGATTCAAGTTGCTGTAATTAAAAAAATAGGCATTACGGGAGAACGGGTAAGTGACTTGGTTAAAGACACCGGAGCGATTGCCGGAATAAATGCGGGAGGATTTTACGATCTGGATGGTCGCGGCAATGGTGGCTATCCTGACGGGATTACAGTGCATAATGGAGAGATTGTCCACAATAGTATAGGTGATAAGAGTACTGACATGGTAGCTTTTGATAATAACGGACAATTAATCATTGGAGAAATGTCGGCGGAGGATGTAAAAAAGAAAAACATCCAGGAAGGAATTTCTTTTTGGCCGGCTTTAATCAAGGACGGCCAGCGAGGTAATTTTTACAATGGCGAATGGGGTATCGCTCCGAGAACTGCCATTGGACAGAAAGCAGACGGCACGGTAATTTTTGTTGTCATTGATGGCCGCCAGCCCACCTATAGTATGGGGGCACAGTTGAGCGATCTTTATAATATTTTCTTAAAATATGATGCTGTCAATGCTGCCAATTTGGATGGAGGATCCTCTACAACATTAGTATATAAGGGGAAAGTTATTAATAAACCTTGCGATATCTTTGGTGAACGCTATATTCCGAATGCTTTTGTGGTTGTACCGGACTAGTATGCTTTAATCTTTAATGTTCAAAACTAATTTGTTTTTTTAACTAGGGAATATCACCAACATTTTCTATAAAACTCATTCAACTATCCAATAATTGCACCCTCGTCCGATTTGGACGAGGGTGCTTAACGTAATCCAAGTATAGGACTCAAATTAAGTAAAGGACAGAGAAAAACCCCTCAATCCGATAAGATGATCTCGGATCCGGCTTATTTTTGGAAGCTTTCCCCTTTCAATTACTAGCTTTGGCTTACACCATCTACAAAGACTACACTTTTATTTTAACACTATCATAAGACAAAGATTGAGTTACTGTGTTTGTTAAACTGAAAGTGAGCCAAAACGCTCATGAAAATATGAACCACCCTAATCAATTTATCCTGTACACTGATAGTGGACTAAACTACAGAAGTGCAGGAGAAAAAGGAATGATTACTGTGCCTCAAAGTGATTATATCAGACACCTCTTCTTTAAAGAAGGAATTTCCGGTAGTGGAATTTCTAAAATGACTGGAATATCTCGGAATACCATTTCTAAAATTCTGAACACTGAAGATGCTCAGAAAATAGGGAAATACCATTTAGTTCAAGAAAACCCTTCTCCAGTTATGGACTCAGTTGTTTCAATTGTTGATGTATGGTTAGCGGCAGATCAGCATGTCTGACCGAAACACGTCATATTTGTTGGGTAGGAAGATTTTTTGTTTTCCCTTATAGGAGAAGTAGATAAAGCAGAGATGATTATAATGGCTGAATGTATAAGTAAATGAAAATTTTTTCAAAGAAAGTGTAACAAAAAGTCTCCCTTTTTCGTTTATTTGGATGAAGGGATAGTGGTTTATTAGAAAAAGCGCAGTAGTGCTCGCCTTGTCACTTTTTGGCCTGGCTCCCATGCAGATGGCTACCCTTGGGACAAATCAAGTAACCAATTCATAAATAGGACCATAAATATATTTCCAAATAGTGGGGATATTTGCTGAGACCAGGGGAAAACCCGTGGGCCTCTTTAAAAATCAAATGAATAATCAGCGCTAAGGGCAAACCTGTCAAAAGACAGGGACGCAAAGCCATAGGGTCTAAGGTGCTTACCAGCACTATGATAGCCTGGCTACCGCAGAGACTACGTGTCTAAACCTGCCCTTAGTGGCAGGTTTTTTCGTTTTAGACGTAACGAGGGAATTCCATAATTTGATGCCAGTAATACAATGACATATTTCAATAAAATATGACTATTAAAGCCTTATTTTTCATTTCATATGAGTGAGGTGCTGGCAAATGGAAACCGGGATTTTAGTAAAAATAGAAAGGTTAGAGTAGCTGAACTAAAAAGATACAAAGGCACTTATCATGCAGAGATTAATTTTTCTGACACGGATATGTTCCTTAGACCTCTGTGGAATTCCACGCAGACCCCAACAAGTTTACAATTCAATCCACCTTATACAAGATGTAAAACCGCAATTTGTGAGCCACAAATTGCGGTTTTTTATTTGACAAAAAATCTGAATTTTCGACCGCAGGTTGCAATTAAATACTTTGACACCCTTGTCAAGTCGGTAGGGTGCCGCTCTCCTCCCTCCATTTCTGATTTTGAGAAATTCAAAAATCAGAAACGGAGGGAATCAAAATGCAGGAGGACAAAACATACACCCTGCTTATCAATAAGAAGCGAATCCCGGTAACCGAGGAAGTTTACAAGGCATATTATCAGCATAAAGAGCGCGAATCCTATGTGGACAAGCTTTCCGAGCGAAATAATCTATCCTATGAAGAATGCGAGGAAAAAGGCATTCAGATAGATTACTTATTATCGCAGACACAGGAATCCGCGGAGGACAAGCTTATCAAGGCTGAAATGCTTTCCCGGCTGTCCGCGGCGATGGAAAAGCTGACCGAACAGGAACGATTATTGATCTATACTGTTTTTTGCAAGTGAAAATTCCCCACTTTTGCAAATAAAATTCCTCACCCCTAGGTGGGGAATTTTATTATAGCTATTGCATGCATTTAACGTATTCAGTTCCTGATCATTTTCCTTATTTGCTCC
>JBAQLX010000212.1:0-10050 GCA_049302315.1 Desulfosporosinus sp. | reverse complement strand
CCTTAGGGATCGTTCTCTACGAATTGATCACGGGTAAAGTTCCGTATGATGGAGAAACCCCGATTACCATTGTGCTAAAGCATCTTCAGGAACAGCCCGTATTGCCGAGTAAGATAAATCCTCGGATTGATCAGGAATTCGAGGCTGTGATCATGCGGGCGATTGCTAAGTCGCCTGAACAACGCTACATATCGGCAAAAGATCTTTTGGCAGATCTAAACCACATTCAGGCTGGTCGACCGATTACGAGGATGGCAATCCCTCTTTTGAATGACTCGGAAGCAACCCAGACTCACATAGGAATGGGCGAGATTCTAGCACCAATCGTGGCATTAGACTCTTCGACCAAGGGAGAATCCTCCCCGGCGAAGACGGAGAATAAAAAACGCAGGCGATGGATTGTGGGAGGACTTGTCCTGATCTTCCTCTTACTCTCGTTAGCCGGGGGGTTAGCCTTACAGAGCTTTTTGGCTGTAGGATCAACAAAGGTCCCTGATGTTGTCGGGAAAACTGTGCCTGATGCAGGGGTCTATATGAAGCAGGCCAAACTAAGTCTCGACCCGAATGTTACTTTCGAGTTCAGTGATACAACCGAGAAAGACCACATCATTGAGCAGGAACCGAAAGCGGAGACTTCCGTAAAAATTGGCAGGGCAGTTAAACTAGTGGTCAGCAAAGGTCTGGAGATGGCGAAATTTCCAGATGTAACGACCGGACAGATGTCTAAAGAAAATGCCCTGAACCTCATAAATAATTTGGGGTTTATTGGAAAACAAACCTTTGATACCAAGCCAAGTGACACTGTTCCTAAAGGTTTTGTGATTGCACAGGATCCTGCACCAAATGCTACTTGGGCGAAAAGCGGGTCAATAAAATTGACAATAAGTGATGGTGCGCTGCAGCAAACGATCTATATGCCAAATGTGATCGGCAAGACATCCACAGAGGCGAAAAAAGTGCTTGAAGATAATAAACTGGTTGTGCACATAGAAAACGAGGATTCTACTACTTTCCCTGGAGACGTGGTTATGAGAACGACACCCAAACCTGGAGACTCCGTCCAGCAGGGAACTGAAGTTACGATGTTTATTTCGGTTGGACCTGGGCCACTGGCTATGACAGATGTCAGAAGCCAGAGGTCAGAGGCCTGAGGTCAGAAGATATTAACCGGAGTTTGTCTTGGAAGTGGAGAAGTGTATGATCGAAGGAGTCTTACTCAAAGGTTACGGCGGATTTTATTATGTTTATGCGGAGGACCGAGTATGGGAATGTTCCCTGCGCGGTCGCTTTCGTGTCAAAGATCAAGATTTTTTGCCTGGAGATCGGGTAAGAGTTTTACCGGATGAGGAGGATAAGGCGACGATTGAGTCTGTTGAGCCACGGCGAAACGCTTTAAGTCGTCCGACGATTGCCAACGTGGATCAGGCCCTTTTGGTCTTTGCCCTGACGTCCCCTAAGCCGGATCTTAATCTCCTGGATCGTTTGCTGATCCAGGTGACAGACGCGGATATTGAACCCATTTTAGTTTTTACTAAATTAGATAAATTCAGGGAAGCCGCTTTAACTGAAGATTCTGAGGAACCTTCAGTCCCGGCTGTTTACCGCAAAATAGGGTACACTGTATTTGTAGTTTCCAATGAAACGGGTCAGGGAATTAAGGAAGTCAGTACTCGGTTAAAGGAGAAAATCAGTGTGCTTGCCGGCCCTTCCGGCGCTGGTAAATCCAGTCTTTTCAATGCCTTATCTCCCGGAAAGAAACTTAAGACAGGGGAATTAAGCCTAAGGTCCAAGCGCGGCCGTCATACCACACGGCATGTCGAACTGATGGTCTGTGCCGGTGGGCTTGTTGCAGATACACCGGGGTTTTCCTCCCTCTTTTTACCGAATCTGAAACGCGCGGAGTTAGCAGAGTGTTTTCCAGAATTCGTCCAGCGTCGCCGTCAATGTCGGTTTAACAGTTGCATTCATGATAAAGAACCGAATTGTGCGATCAAAGAAGCCCTGGAAAGCGGAGAAATTTCACCTTTTCGATATGAACACTACTTAATATTCTTGCAAGAAGTAATTGAAGCGGAAAGGAGATACTAAGATGATTCAAATTGCCCCTTCCATTTTATCCGCCGATTTCTCCCGACTGGGAGAACAGGTGCGTTTGGTTGAGGATGCCGGCGCGGAAGTTTTACATATTGATGTGATGGACGGACACTTCGTCCCCAATCTTACCATTGGATCGGCTTTGGTTAAATCCCTAAGGGCTCATTCCAGGATGCGCTTTGATGTTCACCTGATGATCGAAGCGCCGGAGCTTTTTATAGCGGATTTTGCTGCGGCTGGGGCCGATCATGTCACCTTTCATTTAGAAGCCACATACCATGCCCACCGTGTGATTCAACAAATCAAGGAACATGGGATGACGGCTGGAATCGCCCTTAATCCCGCGACACCGTTGGATGGTCTTAAGTATATTTTACAGGACTTGGATATGGTGTTGTTGATGACGGTCAACCCCGGATTTGGGGGACAAAAATTCATAGCGAACGTTATCCCCAAAATCCAAGTTCTCCATCGCCATCTTCAACAAACGGGATCCTCTTGTCTGATCGAAGTGGATGGAGGAATTAATTTGGAAACGGCGCCTGTAGCTGTTAACGCGGGAGCTGATATTTTGGTGGCCGGGGCCGCTGTTTTCACACACCCTGATCCCCAACAAGCAGTGGAAATACTTCGTCAAGCAGCGCATTCTGTGAAGAGCGAGTAATGAAAATTGCAGTATTGGCTAATGGCGCCTGGGATTTAGAATGGGGGAGTCAGGTCCTAAAAGAGGTCGATTTTTTGATATGTGCGGATGGAGGCGCGAACCATGCCGTCCTTTCTGGACGTCTACCTGATTTTCTAATCGGGGATTTGGATTCGATAACACCCGAGAACTTAAAACAATGTGAAAATGCGGGCTGCGTTATTAAACGATTTCCCAGTGAAAAGGATGAGACGGATCTTGAATTGGCCCTAATTTATGCTGAGGAACAGGCCCATTTTGTTCGTGAACGGGATATTTGGCTCTATGGGGCGACCGGGAAAAGAATCGATCATATTATGGGTAATATAGCCCTGATGCTCGCCTACGCCCGCAAAGGATACCGGATTCGCTTAGGCGATCCTGAACATGAGATCTGGATCCTGCAAAGCCGCGAATGTATCAGGCGGTCACTTGGGCAGGAAATCTCCTTGATCCCCTTGTCCGAGAGGGCAGTGGTTACAACAGAAGGACTGCATTACCCTCTCACGCAGGGAGTGTTATGGCAGGATTCCCCGCGCGGCATCAGCAATGTGTTTCTTGGCGAGGAGGCTGTGATTGAAGTGCATGAAGGATGGGTTATGGTGGTGTTAATTGCACGCCAAAGAACTTCAACAGATTTGGGGAAGGTGTCAATGAAAAAAAGCCCGTTATTATCGGGCTTTTGATTCATTAGCTGGCGCGCTGAACTTTTCCGGAACGTAAGCATCTGGTGCAAACTTTGATTCGGGTGGGAGTACCGTTCACAATTGCTCGAACACTTTGCAAGTTTGGTTTCCAAGTTCGCTTAGTCCGTATATGAGAGTGGCTGACTTGAAATCCAGAGACTACTCCTTTGGCGCATATGGCACAAACATTAGCCATGCTCTAAAAACCTCCTTTGCAACCGAAATGACACTTACTCATATTATCAAAAGTCTTACGGTTTGGCAAGGTGTTTTCTTTGAACATTCTTCAATTTCTTGGTAGAATAGTATCAATACAGACGATAATGGAAGGAGTGGATCCTGTTTTATGGGAAAAGAAATTATTAATAGTTTAGGTAAAATTGTTATTTCCGAAGAAGTCATATCCACGATAGCAGGCGCTACCGCTGTTGAGTGTTACGGTTTGGTGGGCATGGCCTCACGCAAAATTACAGATGGATTTGCTGATTTACTGGGACGAGAAAATTTGGCTCGTGGCGTGGTAGTTTCTATTCAAGACAATGAAGTGGTTATCGATCTCTTTATCATTGTCGGGTATGGTGTGAAGATTTCTGAAGTTGCGTCCAGTGTTATGGAACGCGTCCGTTTTACTACTGAGAAGCTCACGGGATTAAACGTGTCCCAAGTGAATGTGAACGTTCAGGGAGTTCGCGTTTTAGCGTAGGGTATATGATTAGGGGGATACGGTTTTGGGACCAACGACCAAGACAATAAGTGTGGTAAGCGTCGAGCAAAACGAAAGTATGGCCCATGCGCTGAAGGACGAACCGAACGAAGCAGCGCTTAGGGATACAAACACTCTCAGCGAAACTCAATCCTATGGAGAAGAAACAAAACAAGAAGAGGTTGAACGTCTGGAAAATTGGCTTAAGGAAGAAAATCCAAACGTTGAAGTAGAGGTTCATCCTGGTAGGCAACCGCTCTACTATTATATTTTTGGTGTGGAATAGCTTATCCTCCAGAATTCTTCCGGAGGGTTTTTTTGCGATAGCATGAACTGGTAAATTGAACCGTTGGAGAGGCTGATTTTCTATGAAGGGTACTCAGGCGCAACTTGTTTTGAATAATTTCCAACGAGCGCTCTTGGCGGAAGAAAAACAGGGGTTTACGAATACTGGGGTGTTGGGCGGATTTAATGCCTTTTTGAGAGGAATCCTCCCTCGACTGGAACAGTTATTTCCTGTCCATAATCTGGATTTACTGAGGAATATAACCCAGCAATATCCCACCTGGAGCCCACTGCGGCGCAGAGAAGCCTTTGCGGAACTTCGTCGCCTTATGCAAGAAATTACGCTGGAAGCTCAAGAGAATCTGAATGAGCCGTTAAATGAGCCAGTAAATGAAACTAAAGAATTACATCAAGCTAAGCCTGTTCGTGTAATTAATAGTCAAGGAATCCCCCTACAAAGGGACTTGAAGGTATCAAACGTGGTTTCCTGGCAGTCAAAGCCTCTCCAATACTTAAAAGGGGTAGGCCCAGAAAGGGCTAAGCAACTTGAAAGGCTTGGGATCCATGATGTACTGGATTTGCTGCAATATTTTCCTCGCCGCTATGAAGATCGTCGCAAGCAAACGATTGCGGAGTTGAAAGAGGGTGAAATGGCAACGCTTGATGGGAAAGTGGCAGCAGGAACTATAACGAGTGGTAAGCTGAAAGTGGTTAAGCTGAGTATTGACCAGGAAGGGCGCTTGTTCCAGGCGACATGGTTTAACCAAATCCATATTCTTAAACAATATCCTGTAGGAACACAAGTTGTTGTAACAGGAAAAGTTCGCTGGAAACAACGGGTACCGGAAGTACTGGCGACAGATATTGAAAAGGTTAAGGTGGGTGATCCAGGGAATGACTCTGACCTGGGTTCGCCAACGATTTTACCGGTTTATTCAGAAACGGCACGCTTATCCTCCAAAGTAATACGTGGCTTAATTAGAAGTGTTTTAGATCAAGTCGAAACAGGTTTCCGAGAGATACTACCTCAGGAAGACCGGCAGGAATGGATGGAGCGCTCCCTTGCTTATCGGGAAATTCATTTTCCGGAAAATTATACAAGCTTAGCTCAAGCAAGGGAGCGTCTGGTTTGGGAGGAGATTCTCTTTTTGCAATTAGCGGTCGCGGGACTGCGCCGGGGCGTGGAGCGGCGGGGAAGTCCTCCCTTATTGGGGGGAGAGGAACTGATCCAGAGTTTTTACAAGTCATTGCCTTTTCAATTGACCGCAGCTCAACAAAGAGTGATCCAAGAGATATTCCAGGATCTGGCTAGACCACAAGGAATGGCTCGCTTGGTCCAAGGGGATGTCGCTTCCGGCAAAACGGCGGTTGCGATGGCGGCGCTCCTGCGTGCGGTGGGCTCAGGGTATCAAGGGGCAATGATGGCGCCGACAGAAATTTTAGCAGTTCAACATTTTCAATCGCTTGAGAAAGTGTTCGCCCCTCGGGGAGTTTCGGTTGTATGTTTACTGGGTAGTCAGAGCAAAAGTGTACGGGAGGAAGCCTTGGCCAGGATTGCTAATGGTGAGGCGCAAGTAGTTGTGGGAACACATGCCCTTATTCAGGAAACCGTGGTATTTAAGGCGTTAGGCTTGGCCGTTACCGATGAACAGCATCGCTTTGGGGTACGGCAGCGCTCGCTTCTTCAACTTAAAGGGGAAAGTCCTCATGTCTTAGTCCTCAGCGCGACGCCGATTCCACGGACCTTAGCCTTGACACTCTACGGCGATTTGCAACTCTCTGTGCTTGATGAGATGCCGGTTGGACGAAAGCCTATTATAACCCGTCAATTGGCGGAACGTGCCCGCCCTGGAATGGAAAGATTTCTTGAGGAGCAAATCAAGCTTGGGAGGCAGACTTATGTTGTTTGCCCTTTGGTGGCGGAATCGGAATCACTTGATCTCATTTCGGCAACGCAGCGTGCCACAGACCTCCAAGCCAGGTTCCCGAACCGTCGCGTCGTCCTCCTGCACGGTAGAATGAAGGGAGCGGAAAAAGAAACGATTATGGCAGCGTTTCACGCCGGTGAGATTGATATTTTGGTTGCCACGACCGTAGTTGAAGTCGGGGTCAATGTCCCGAATGCCTCGGTAATGGTGATTGAATCGGCTGAACGGTTTGGTCTCGCTCAATTGCATCAACTCAGAGGAAGGGTTGGCCGAGGCGGAGAACAGGCGTACTGCTTTTTGTTGTCAGGGAATACTAATAGTCGTCGTTTAGACATTCTCTGTCAAACGGAGGATGGGTTTAAGATTGCTGAAGAAGATCTGCGTTTACGCGGCACGGGGGAACTATTAGGAACACGGCAGCACGGTTTAGCTGAATTGCGTCTTGCGGATCTCTCACGAGACGGCCATCTTGTCGAGAAAGCCTACCAGATGGCCCAGAAAGCGCTGCAAGACCCGGAAAAGTATGAGTTGCTTTTCCAGGAAGTGCGGAGGATGTTTCCGCCGGAGAAGATTGGGGTGCATTAGGTTTAAAGACCGGATTGATTCCCGGTCTTTTTTTTAGGTTTTGACTAGTTGATGGAATACCTAATATGCTTTTAGCTCCTACAACTGTTTGAGCACTTCCTTCTATGATTACTTCAGTTGATACCGGGCCTTTCTTTATGTCCTTAATCTTCCCCTTGAGCTGATTTCTGGTCGATAGTTGCATATATTTTACCTCTATCCAAGAATTCCTTACAATGGTAGTATTGACATTATAAAGAGATGTTGATACGTAAATCTACGAGCCCCTAGCCGCAGCCGATATCACAGAGACTGGAATAGCCTGTGAGTTTTTTGAAAGAAACTTTTCGCCCTGCCGAATATATTCTCACTCTTTCAGCACCTGCAATGATTCCGAAGGCGAGAAGATTATCCTTAATTATTAATTCGGAAAGTCAGCTCAACAATTGTTGTCGGCGGTGAGGGCGCTATCTCCGAGGCAGTATATAGTCAACTGCCCGGAGCCGCCCGTTATGGCGGAATCGATCGATTTGATTCAAGGCCAGGGCAAGCTCTATGAAGAACTCGGTAAAGTCTACAAAGACCCCGCTACCGGAAAACTGTTTATGCTGACCAAATAAAAAAAACAAAAAAGAACGAGCAAGAACAAATAATTCTGGGAGATCTGATGATGACGGACTTAAATCCAGCCACTGAAACTAAAAGAGCAAATAAGAAAAACAGGCTGCTTGGCATAGGAATTTTGCTTCTCATGCTGCTTGGTTGCCGTCCTTGCCTTTCTAAACCACAACTCTGCGCAAGGGCTGCAGGAGGGGCAAATAATCTTAACGGCCGGCGGCAGCAAATTGACTGTCCTGACGCTTGACAATCTCAGGAAATTTCCGGCCGTGCGGAAAACTATGACAATTCACACCAGCCGCGGCAAGGAGGAACACGAGTATACGCTGACCCCGTTATCAGAGGTCTTAAATGGGCTTGATCCCAAACTGACGCAAGAATATGCCAGGATAGTCACTAAAGGTATTGATAACTATGTATCGGGGGTGAATATGGCGGAGGTCTTGGAACCAGACAATGTTTATATAGCTTACCTAGATCACGGTCAACTGTTAAAAACCAGGAATGGTCAGGATGGCTCGCTGCAAATCGTGATTTGCGCTGATCCCAACGGTCAACGCTTTACCAAATTCCTGGTGAGTATGGATTTGCAAAATTAGGGCGGGAAAAGATATTAACCCAGGATTTTCAACTCAGTAATAGATTATATGAGGAGATGAAAAAAAGTGCTGCTACCAAGCTTTAAGCACAATTCCGGGCTTAAGAAGTTCCTAAGTTGTCTGATAATGCTGCGGTACCGCCAACATCACGGCGACAACAGCGGACGGCGGCTATCAAGCTACCTGTGCCGTGACGGTTTCCGGTCTGCAGCCGCCGCTCCTGAGTGTTTCCAGTAATAGCGCCGTCGGTCAGGCAGTGACGCTGAACTTCACGGATGATGCGGCTTGGCGGGCGAAAATCACGGATCTGACCGTTAATCAAAGCTGATTTTGACAGCACTAATAGCGCGTCCGCCGGCTTTAATGTCAAGGCGGGGGATCTGGTCAAGGTTTATATGGTTGATCAGTTAACTAATGATCCTGGTTATAACCCCATAGTATTTCAATAATTACCAGTTTCGCAGTAACTCAGAGTCCAATAACCGGCTTCTGTTCGGCAGTGTCTGCGCTGAATCAGCTTACCTGCCAAAACGCTCGACAACCATAAAGGGCTTGCTTTTTCGGATATTGTCAAACAGGTTAACATGGTTAATGCCGAAAAATATAAAATTTGCAGCGCTGACGGGACAAGTGTTGAATTAGCTAGCAACGAACTGTCCCAAGCGCTGGTCTACGTCAATGAGCAAGGAAGTTTGAGCTTTACGAGCGGAACGCCCGGCAAGCAAACTGTCTCTGAGCCGATCTCCATTGAATTTTTACATTAGGTGAATCAAGGGTCAGGCAGCGCAGAATTTTCAGGACTCAAAATTGGGCGATTAACTTGGGAGAAGGGCTGAAAAAGGAAGGGGGGTATAAAAACCAGTGATAAAAAGAGCTTGGCTGTTCGCTCTCGGTTTTGGCTTGCTGGGCTTGTTGCTCGGCGGATTGGCCATGGGCATCAGGGATGGGGTGGTCGGAAGCGGAGCAGCTTGAGCGCCACGTATGGTTCGGCTAATGTCCGGCGTTATGCCGGCGCCGATCGCTACGCGACGGCCACGGCTATCGCCAATGGCTTAAATCTTAACCCCAATAAAGTATACGTGGTAACCGGTTTGAACTTTCCCGATGCTTTGGTTGCCAGCAACCTGGCGGCCCATACTTTCTCGCCACTGATCATGGTGGACCGGGGGTTGCCGGATGCCACCTGCACCTTCCTGGCAGCCAAGCGGACGGACATAACGAGCCTGATCAATGTGGGCGGAGAAGGAGTCATTAGCGTGGTTCAGAACAGTGCGCTGCGTGCTGCGCTTAAGTAAACGATTTAATCCTCCAGCAGCCAATCGACAATGTTTTTTACTTTGATCCCATCATATGATTTGATAAAGGTCCGGTCCATGGAGAGGATGATCTTTTCATAATTGTCCGGAATATTGCGCAGGGGGGAAAGCTCTCTTTCCCTGATATCTTCGCCCAGCATTGTTTCGGTCACCTGATAGTATACCTTGTCGTCCGGTTTTTCGGCGATGAAGTCGATTTCCTTATCATTCACCTTGCCGACGGAGACCTTGCAGCCTTTTCGCAGCAGTTCAAAAAAGACGATATTCTCAAGGATATGCCCCCGATCCACGTCCCGGTAGCCAAGCAGCATGTTGCGGATCCCGATATCGACGATATAGTATTTTCCCAGGGTTTTGAGATACGCTTTCCCTTTGATGTCGTAACGCTTGATCCCGTAAAAGATAAAGTCGTTTTGCAGGCTGAGGATATAGTTTTCCACCGTCCTGCCAGCAGGGTTTTTACGCTTTTTACCCTCCTCGATATCGCCTTCCCTCACAAGGAAATTTCCGATGCTGTTGGGGGAGGTAATGCTGCCAATGTTATCGGCCAGAAAGAGGACGATCTTTTGCAGCAT
>JBAQLX010000211.1:0-4679 GCA_049302315.1 Desulfosporosinus sp. | reverse complement strand
TTCATAACTGTTCAGATCTGGTTCGCTATTGCCCGTCCAGGTCAGATCCACATCAAGGTAACTCCCGCTGGTCGCTTTTAGGCCTGTGGGTACAGCCGGAGCAGTTTTATCTATCGGGGTCCCGGTTATCTCTGCGGAGGGATCAGAAAGGTTCCCAGAGGTGTCTTTGCTTTCAATCCGCAGGGTGTACGCTTCTTTATTGGTTAAGCCAGTAATCGTAAAAGTAACAACTTTGCCTACACTGATAGATGTCCAGTCTGTATCCGTGCTCTTTTTGTATTCAATTTGATAACCAGCAAGATCTGTTGCGGTTACCGCTGTCCAAGCTAAGGTTATCTTTCCGTCGTTGACTGAGCTGACTTTGAAACCTTTCGGTGAGGTCGGATCCACACTGTCTGCCGGTGTTGCGGTGACGGTATCTGAATACTCCGACCATTTGCCAGAAATATTTTTTGCCTTAATTCTAAACTGATAGGCAGATCCATTAATGAGGTTGGTTTTTGTAAAAGTTGTTGCTGTTATATTGGAGCTTATCACTGACCATCTACTTGTTTGCGAGGGCTTATATTCGAGCTGGTAACATGCCAGATCACTCTCTATATTTGCCTTCCAGTTTACTGTGATTTTTCTGTCATCGGGTAGAGCGGTTAAACCAATTGGTACTGAGGGTACTAAGGCAGCATATTTCATTACGACTGCTTTATATGAGTATCCACCATCTGCATAGGTTACTATGAGCGCCCCACTTTCATCTATAGATATCGAAGTCCCATAAACACCTCCTGCGGAAAAACCCACATTGCCTACTGGCTCCCAACAGTTCCCATTATATTTCATTACAGTTGCTTTAGATGAATTAGCATAATCAAGATAAACTACATATGGCATTCCACTGTTATCAACTGCAATTTTAGTAGATCCCGTTTCACCGGTTGAAAAACCTCCCCCACCTAGAGTCTCCCAACTGGAGCCGTTATATCTCTTAACGGTCGCTTTCCATAGATTTTCGCAATCAGTATAGACAATATAAGGAATATCGTTGCCATCTATTGCTATTTCTGTATGATATGCTCTTCCGGTTGAAAGGCCTGCATTACCCACTGATTCCCAGCTGTTATTATTATATTTCATCACGGTTGCTTTAGATGAATTTCCTCCATCGCTAAAGGCGACATAGACCATACCTTTACTATCGATGGTAATTGAATGAAAACCTGCAATACCTACAGATAAACCAGTACCTCCCAATTTTTCCCAATTGCTCCCATTGTATTTCATTACGATTGCTTCATAATTATTTTTACTGTCTGAATATATAACATATGGAGTACCACTGTTATCGATTGCAATGTCCCCGGAATGAACCTCCCCTTCAGAAAAGCCGGGGGCACCTAATGTAACCCAATTGCTTCCATTATATTTTTTCACGATAGCTTTACCTAAGAATCTATAATCATGATAAAATACATAGGGAGTTCCATTGCAGTCTATGGTAATAGAAATAAAATAGTCTGTTTCCCCTTCTGAGAACCCCGTTGGGCCAACGCTAGCCCATGCATTTCCAATTAGTTTCTTTACTGTTATTTTGTTATTATGTGCATAATCAATATATGCAATATATGGGATACCCTTTTTATCAATTGCTGAAGATATAGCTCCAACTCTACCATCCGAGAAACCGGCTTTCCCAACTGTTTTCCAGATTTTATCAGTCCATTGAGCATATAGTGTTATATTGTTGGTTTCAATATTTAACATTGCCCCATTAAAATAACTTGTGCCACTGCCATCAGGCTCAGTATTCCAGTCAACGAAGGTATATCCGTTCTTAACAAGATTCCCTGTATTACCCAAAACAATCGCGCTGCATCCTTGGGCATAGTAGTAAGCATCAACTGGATTACTCCCTCCTGAATTACCGTTGCCTTGATAACAGACTGTATAGGTCGGACCTGAAGCATATCTCATTACGGTTGCTTTCCCGGAGTTTCCATAATCAGAATAGACGACATACGGTATTTGGTTGTTATCAATCGCCATGGAAATATAAGCAGCCTCACTTGTTGAAAACCCTGTACAACCAATAGCAACCCAATTACTTCCATCATACTTCATAACGGTCGCTTTACGGAAATTTCCGCTATCTTCGTAAACAATATTCGGAATATCTCTATTATCTATTACTATTGAAACATTAATGGCACCTGATGGAAAACTTGTGCTGCCTACAGACACCCAATTAGTGCCATCGTATTTCATAATATTTGTACCATTTGAATGATACACAATAAAAGGAGTTCCATTGCTATCTACGTCAATACTAGTACTTTGACCTGTACAAAATATTTTTTCTGTCGAAAAACCCTCACTTCCAACTGCTGCCCATGTACTGCCATCGTATTTCATCACGGTTGCTTTATTTGATTTATTTCCATCTGCATATAGAACATAAAGAAACCCATTTTTGGCTATTGCCATTGTTAGATCTGATGCTTTTCCGGTTGAAAAGCCAACACTTCCAATATATTCCCAATTGTTACCATTGAATTTCATCACAGTTGCTTTATATGAGTTTGCTAAATCTACATATCCAACATAGGGTAACCCATTGCTGTCTATGTTGAGGTTTAGAGAATAAACCCTCCCTGCCGAAATCCCCGTAGAACCTACCGTTACCCAACTACTTCCATCATATTTCATAACTGTTACTTTTCCTGAGTTTTCATAATCAGAATAAGCGACATATGGTATACCATTGTTGTCGATTGCAATTTTGGTATGCTCTGCAAGTCCGGCTGAGAAACCCGAGGCACCGACTACATCCCATTTATTTCCATCGTATTTCATTACAGTTGCTTTATTGGAATTTTTATAATCCTGATATACAACAAAAGGTATTCCATTATTATTGATCGCAATTGAAGTAAAGTGTGCCTCGCCTGCCGAAAAGCCAACTCTGTCTGTTACCTGCCAAACCATGTCATTTGAATTGTCTGTTTGTATCGAATTACTACTATCACCTTCAGCAAATATTAACCCTTGCGAAGTAAGAAAAAACCAACTAAATAGTAAAATAAAACGGATAATTTTACACATCCGATAGTTCATATTTCTACCTCCAGAATTCACCTATCTTAGCTAATAAGTAATAAAAACTAAAAGTTTCTAATTTATCTTTATTATTTATTATATTACTGAAGTTTCGCACCCACTAAAATAGCCAAAATTTATGCAGGAAAACAACAAAAAATAATGAAAAATCCGTATGAACACTGGTTTTTTGGTATAATTAAGTGTCAATCCAAATCAACCAAAAATGAGGTGTTAACATGCGGAAACATGTCAAAGATGTTAGCAGTCTCTTTATTTTGGACTGCAGAAATCAAATTAAAATGGACTGACAAATCAGTCAGTCAGTCCGTCCGTCAGTCCTTAACGTTGCCCTGGGGCAACAGCACTAATACTTTATCATCATATTGTGCTATATATTCGGCAAAAATGGCTAAATACCTCCCTGAGTAATCAAATTATCTCAATCCAGAATAATTTGACTTTAATCTGACTTACAATCCAGATTAAAGCGCCCGGCAACAGTCAAAGAGATTGAAAACGTGCTTCAAAATCATTCCTATTCGATTGACACTATTATATTTGATGTTATGAAGACCTTCAAGCTTAAAACACTATGTTGTCAGGTGGGCTTTAAAAAACAGGATGGTTACAGTGCTTCTGAGATCGTTACTCTCATGCTTATGTTCCCCCTAATGCTGTTGAAAAGTATCAACTCCTTTTATAAAAGCGAATTTCAAAAGGTTACTTCAATGAAAAAAGATGCTATCTATCGCTTGAAAAATAATGAGAAAATGCCGTGGAGAGCCTTGTTGCTGGTTTTTGCTAAACAGTTTCAACACTTAGTAAATCCTCAGAAAGAAATCGCAGACAAATCTGCTTTTATTCTAGACGATACAACTCACGCTAAGACAGGTCGAAGAATTGAACAGATATCCATGGTGTTTGACCATGTTGCGGGTAGAAAAGGCAGCAAATTGGGTTTTAAAAATCTGACCCTTGGTTTGTTTGACAGTAAAAGCTTCAGTCCTCTGGATTTTAGTCTTCATTCGGAAAAGCCGCTCAAGAAAGCCAGACATCGCAAAGAACAGTATAATAAGCAGCGGCATTTCAAATCTTCTGGGGCGAAACGTATCAGGGAATGTAATGTAAGTAAAATTGCGAATGGTCTTAACATGTTAAAACGAGCTGTCAAACAAGGCTTCAGGGCTAATTATGTGCTCGTTGACAGTTGGTTCAGCAGCCACGAATTCATACAAACGGTTCGGGGATTAGGCAAGAAGCCGATGCATTTGATCTGTGGTATTCGACAAGATGCTCGGAAGTATACCTACAAAGATACCCCTCTAAATGCTAGTCAATTACACGCAGTTTTGAAAAGTGAAGGGGGAGAAAAACGTTGCCGTAAACGGAATACCCGTTACTTCGAAGTTATTGTCGATTACGAAGGGATAGGCAAAGTCAAACTGTTTTTTTGCCGTTTTCCTTACCAGAAAAAATGGAGACTGTTTCTCTCGACCAATATATCACTCAATCTATTGAGTATGCTGGAGATTTATAGCATCCGTTGGACGATTTTATCCGCATCCTTTTGTTATGCGCATCTTTTA
>JBAQLX010000210.1:0-1957 GCA_049302315.1 Desulfosporosinus sp. | reverse complement strand
GTTCAATAGGAAAGTAGCCCTATAAAAACCCTATAAAACTGCCTTATATCACCTCGTTTTCTCAAAACTTAGCGAAGGAAGACCCTATTACATTCTGGCAATGGTTATGCGGTATAACTTATTGACTCATTAATAAAGCCAACTTCATGCATATAGCTTAGAACTTTGGAAAGATATCCAATATCTATCTCTGGCCAAACAAAACCCACCTGATTCAAATAGTTGATGGTAAAAGTTGAATCCACAGTGGTAGCATTTCTGTAATTCAAGCTCATATTATCACTTAGATCGGACACGAGACCACTTAGTGTTTCCTTTCCTTTTTTTGTTAGTGAGAGCTGGGTAATATAAGAATCAAACTCGAAGTCAGGTAGTATTTGGATAGGTATATTTAGCTCTCTCAGAAAACTCAAGAGTTCGATTGCCTTAATCTTTTGATGGTTAAACATATGAAACACCAAACCGTTCGTCTGGTTAACCTTAAGAATATTCACAATACCTTTGGCACAGTAATCTACCGGTGTAAACTCAATACTTTGATCAAGAAAGCTTTCATGGATTGCCCTTAAAGACACCAAAGATTTAATTTTACGATAAAATGCATTCTGTTCGATGTTGCGCTGAAATTTACCATCTTGGTAGCAACCCGTTAGGACACCAATTCGAAAGATTGATGCCCTTAACCCTTTCGATTCAGCCTTAAACACCTGGTTTTCAGCTGCAAATTTACTTCTTACATAGACATTGGTTTTGTAATCCTGTCCGATATAAAAATCTTCTTCCCGAAAAACTGTATTGGTTTTGTTTTGGTTGACCATAAAATCTCCAGATATACTGATCGTGGAAATATGATTTAACTTCTTATCGAATAAAACGCAAAAATCAATTATTTCACAGATCCCTTGGACATTGTTTTTCTCAAATTCACTGTAATTGCCATAGTGTTTGACCAATGCAGCACTGTGAATGACCGTTTGAACCTTTTGGGCTAAATCATTATATTCGTTATCAGTTAGCCCGAAATGTTTAGATGAGATATCCCCATCAACAACTATAATCCTATTTTTTAGAAGTATTGGAAGGGCGGGAAAATGAAAACTCAACAATTCATCCAATCTTACTTTAGCCTGTTTTCCCCTCACTAAACAGTAGATTTCGTTATCCGTTTGAACCAATAACTCCATGAGAAGGTGTATACCAAGGAAGCCGGTTGCACCCGTCAAAAGCACATTACTGGTATCCACTGACTTTATCAAGATTTCCTTTGGTCTTACCCTACTGGAGATATAAATCTCTTCTTTTCCTTCATCTTCTCCGGTACACCCGGTAATTTTAAAGGACAACTGCCTAATTGTTGGACATTCATAGAAATCCTGGGCATTAAGTTTCCATTCATAAGATAAGGCACCCGACATAATTTCCAGGATAGTTAAAGAATCTCCCCCCAAGGCAAACAGATTGTTGTCAATTCCAACTAGTTCCACTTCAAGAGCTTCCGCCCACAACATTGCCAATTTCCATTCAAGATCATTTCTAGGAGCTATATAAGCATGTGTTAAATGCCCAAAATCCCTTTCGCTTGGTTCGGGTAAAGCGCGGCGGTCGATCTTACCAGTCGGAGTCAGCGGTATAGCTTTGAGCCAAGTAAACCAAGCAGGAACCATATAGTTTGGCAAAGACTTTAAAATATGGGTTCTTAAATCTTCATTGCTTGTCGTTGTATCACCGGTTAAGTAAGCACATAGATGTTTCTTGCCCGTCTTATCTTCTCTATCCGTTACCACAGCCTCTTTTACTTTAGCATGTGCTAATAAGCAGGCTTCGATTTCTTCCATCTCGATCCTGAAACCCCTGATCTTTACTTGGTTATCATTTCGGCCCAAGCATTCTATTTCTCCGTCTTTAAGCCATCGTCCCAAATCCCCTGTTCGGTACATTTTTTTGCCAGGTATATATG
>JBAQLX010000209.1:0-3757 GCA_049302315.1 Desulfosporosinus sp. | reverse complement strand
CTACATTTAACATATGATCGTTAAGCTGCCCAACTTTGAGATATGTATAAAGCTCTGTTAGGCTATTGACTGACTCTTTAAGATTTACTTTTCTTAGCATATTCTCATCCTCCCGAAAAAAATAAGAATCCATCAGACCCAAAAGCTAATCCGCCAAATTCGCGCCAAGACGGCGCGGCCTTTGCGACCAATTTCACTCCAAATCTCCACGGATGAACGGAGTGTCCTGCTTGTTAGTATTCCTTTCAAGGCCGGTTTCTCATTTCCTAATATTTTACATTATTCTACAACCATACGATTATTCCCTTCTAAGTTGGTAAAACTAGCCATATAATATTGAAACAGTTTTTAGAAGGTGCTATACTACGGAAAAGGATATTAATTCAGATAAGTTTGAAACGGAGGGAAAAGATATGGGATTATTGGCTCCATCTCTTAACTCAAAAGCTATGTCCAGTAGCAAAAAAAGCAAATTAAATACGCTTATGGGTAAATATTCAATTAAAGTTGATCCGAATAAGCTAAGAGAAATAAGGGAAACTGCAAAGAATTAACTTCAATAGAAACTTTCTCGGTTTTAAAACTAATGAAGATATCTTTTTAGATACTTGCATTGTTCTAGCCCTACTCAATAAATATGATTCTTGGTATCCTACCGTTCAGAACTTGTTTAGTAACCATGTTATTCAGTCTACAAATGAACCAACATTTTATGTACACCCTGGTATTATTACCGAAGTCACTAAAATTGCCGATAAACCTTTAGATAAATATATGAAAGCCTTCAATTTTGGTCTTTCTCAGGACGATATTGAAGAGGCTGTTGAAATGACACTTAGCGGCATTACAGAGTTACTTGAAAATGAGGTAACTATTCAGGTATCCAAAATAGTTAACACAAAAAGGGGTGCAAAACACCCCAATTGAAAGAGGGTTTCATCTATGAGCAGAATGGAGGGAGGATAGAATCACCCTCGAATGCTGTCTGAATGCCATCCATGACGGAAAGCGAGTGTTTTCTCAAGGTGGAGATAAACCCTCGTATTCGACAGAAAGTAGCAGCTCCTTGTTCACTGCGAAATGTGCCTGAGATCTTTTGCTGGACTTTCATCATGCGGACATCCCGTTCGGCTAGGTTATTGTCGAATGGAACACTCGAATCATGCATAAAAGAGAGAACCTCTTTCTGATGATTCGCCAAACGGTCCAGCAGATTTTTGGCCTTACTTTGCTTGTCGCGTCCCCGTTTCTTCACGGTTTGGGGTTGTTGGGGGTTTAAGCGTGCATCCTCAGCGATCCCCATCTCAAGGATCTCTTAGGCGACCTGAATAGTTACTTTTTGTAAGTGAAACAGTATTACTCATATTCATGAAAACTCCGAGGGCGATTCTGAATGGTTTAATGGGAATATAGGGCAACGCTTCAACCCGTTCTGGTTTATCAAGGTAAAGATTTGATATAATATCCGCCTTTTCCCCGATTTTCTCTCGTTTATTGGGGGAGCGTTCAATGGATGTTCAGCGTTTGTAAATTACCTTCCACTTTGCGTTAACCTCTCTTCTGCTTCCTAAGTTTGAGATTGTTACCGCTGATAGACCAAAGGGAAAGTCAAGTGATATTGGCCGTTTTTTCGGTACATTAAGAAAATATTTATTACTATATAAGTTCCGATTGATAATCTACAAATTCATCTTCCAAACACGACTGTTAATGTAGGCCATTGTAGTAGACAGATGAAGAAAATTATTCGGAACTTATATAGCAAATTTCCAGTTAAACGGGATGAAAAGCAAAATTCCTCCCACTAAAGAGGAATGTTATAAGGTTGGTTCAGGGAAACCCTTGTCCCAACTGTCACGGGGAATGCCAAGAATCTATAATTTATTGAGGGAGGTTTTTGACATGCGACATCTATTAATTGGTTCTGCGAAAGTTGGAGATGTGCTAGGAGAAACAATATTATCGGATCAAGGCCGAGTTCTCGTGAAACGTGGTGTGGTGTTAACGGATAAAATAATAGCTCGCCTTAAGGAACTTGGTATTATTATGGTTATAATCGACGATGATATATCCGAAAATGTGAATCTTGAAAATGATGTTATCTCTAGTTTACGGCGCAGAGAAGCTATGATGAGTTTAAAGGAATCTTTTGTAGCTCAAAAAGAAGGCAGAGGATTAAATATTTTTAATTTAAAGGGTGTAGTAAAAGATATCGTTGATGATATCCTTATGAAAAATAATATTCTCTCAAATTTAAAAGATATTCGTAGTTATGATACATATATATTTGCTCATGCGATCAATGTCTGTAGTATGTCGGTAGTGTTGGGTAAAGCTTTGGGGTTAAATAGGGATAAGTTAGACATTCTTGCTGTAGGAGCCATCTTGCATGATATAGGTACCATCAAGCTACCGCAAAGTATACTTAACAAACGGAAACCATTCTCGCCAGATGAGTTGGCCTTGTTCAAAACGCATACTGAAGAAGGCTATAACATCTTACGTGCACGTAGAGATATTAATTTTGTAAGTGCCCATATCGCATATCAGCATCATGAAACGTTTAACGGAGATGGATATCCACGCAAATTAACCAGTGAAAAATTCCACCCGTTGGCACAGATTGTAGCGTTAGCCGACTTTTATGACAATCTTATAAATGAAGGACCCGGGCATGGTTGTATCAATCCAAATGAAGCTGTGGAAATTTCGATGGCAAATGCAGGAGTACTTTTTTCTCAAGAACTGATTGAAGCATTTCTTAAACATATTGTAGTCTATCCAATAGGGTCCACTATTGAATTGAATTCGGGGGATAAGGGAATAGTCGTTTGTCAAAACCAAGGTATGCCAACCCGGCCAATTATCCAAACATTACCCCGTTTTTTAGCTGCTGATAAAAAAATTTTAAATTTGGCTGACTACTTAACGTTGTTTATTACAAAGGTAGATAATTCAAAAAATGATATTGCAGACAATGCTCAGATAGCAACTATTAATACTAATGACGATCAGAACCAAAATGAAGAAAGTAAAGTTGAAGAGGCTAATTTACATACGTTGTCAGACGAGACATTAAAAATTATAGGTACAGAAAATATTAATAATTTAAAACATAGCAAAAGGATAGCTTCATTTGCATTTTCATCCGATGGTAGCAAAATAGTTACTGCATCGGATGATCATACCGCTATTATATGGGATGTAGCAATAGGCAAGGAACTTGTTACACTGTAAGGCCATTGTTATTGCTCGCTTATATTGGGACATTTCACCTAAGTGAGACCAAACTGCATCCAAAAAAGCGTGATCTTCTTGCGGAAAGTAAAGATTATGAAAAGTACGCTGAATGAAATCCCGGCCATCCTTATTTGGGGATAAAAGTAACTCAAGGTCATTTTTTAAGAGTGTTTCCTCTTTGTTTTCAATTAAAGCTTTACCGCTTGTTGCCGTAAAGCGCCTAGCTTCAGCTATGGGGATATAAGGCAAATCCAAAGATCTCATTGTATTATATACGCTACTGTGGGATAATATTTGTATGGATATAAAATATAAATCAAACAACAACAGTGTCTACTCATGCAAGTATCATGTGGTCTGGTGTCCTAAATATCGTCGGAAAGTCCTGGTTGGAAAAATTGAAGCACGTTTAAAGGAATTGATACAAGAAACGTGCCTGGAGCTTCAAACTGAACTGATAGAGCTGGAGATCATGCCTGACCACGTACATCTTCCAGTTGAAGTCGATCCTCAATTT
>JBAQLX010000208.1:0-3419 GCA_049302315.1 Desulfosporosinus sp. | reverse complement strand
GCTAACATATTATGTGTCTTGCCGCCACCCATGGCTTGAGTGAGCTTTACGACACCAGTTTGCCCTTGCTTAATAAAACGATTAAAGGCCGTATCCAAAAGCGTCTTCATACCGTCTGTTATGTAATTTTCCTCAAAGAATGAGACGCATTCAATGTTGCCCTCTATGAGATCAGACAGATTTAAGACATCTTCTCTTTTAGTTTCCTCAAATACACTTTGCCTCGGTTTACACAGTTCAAATAATGTTTTCATGTTGCTGCTCCTCCGATTCTGAAATTACCTGTTAAAGCACTATACTTGATACTAATATTCTTCGTTGAAAGACGGACTGCTGGTCGCTCATTTACTTTTCCGACAGACGTATTTAGTTGTTATGCCAGCCTTCCAGTCATCCACCACACAATTCTATATACAGACGCACCGGCTTACGCAAAACATCACCCTAGCGGGGGACACCCTGGCGGAGGTAGAATGCGAAAGCTAATGGGATGAGAACTGGGAAGTGAGATCACCCAAATACGTGCGTAAATTTTCTATAATACAAGGCGCTTATCTGCCATTCTCTAAGCAGAAGGTTGAAACCTCCGTCATGTTTCCCAATGTGAAGTTATTCCGCCCTTTTCAGCAATCTGTATTCCATAGCCTTCATGAATATTTCGTGATAGTATTTTTTTAATGGGCGTTTTAAGCTTTCGTGTTCCGTAATAATTAACTCCATCTCAGCGTCATTCAAGAATTCATTGAAAACTAGCCAACCAATCAGATGGGGCGTGGTTTGCACCTTTTCAGGAGCCATGATATAAGATGCCAATGTTCTTGCTCCTTGGTCATCCGTTAAGAAAGCCTGATTTGTCTTTTTCGCAAAAACCATAGAAGATAGTTCCCCTTTAGACAGGTTCTTTCTTTGGGTTAACACATCAATATCTTGAAGATCCTCAATATCAATAGGGTATTGGCGAAAATATCCCTTTGCCTGCTCTTTTTTGAGACGTTCTTGTAGTTCAATCTCTGCTGAAGAAGTACTTTTCCTCGGTTTAAATAAACATTCATACATTACGAATTTAGTGCAGGAAAACTCGCACTTTGCCATTAAAGTAGTTTGATAATACAATTTTGAACTTAGGACGTTCCAAATGGAACAAGTATCAATAACGTTAAACCTATAGAATTTCGTTAGATCAATCATATTGAATCCTCTCACCATACAAATTTATTATCTCTAATAACTCTGGTTCATCTACTAAAAGCATTTCTGCCATTCTCGACAACGATATTATGTTATTTCTATAAGCATCCAAACACAGGCGAAGGTATTGATCGGAAAGACCACATTCAATTAATTTCTTCATTCTCTCCTTCGCTTTTAAAGGAAGATCTGGTGGTAATTCTGGGTCATATTTTGAATAGGAAGGAACTCTTACCGACTTAATTAATCTCTCCGTCCCTGTGTTAATCAAATTAAGTCCTTTTAGGGCATTAGCCAAGGCATTTGTACTAACTCTTAGTCTCTCAGCCCATTCCAAAGCTTTTTCCTGATTCCAACTATGTGCTTCAGGTATTTGTTTAAGAAATTCCGCTGGTAATAAAAAAGAAGACGCAAAGGTATTAGCACGGATTTCACTTAAGTCATTCTTGTCCCATTTTTTATATGATACCACTACATCCTTATCATCGTCTAAAATACTATGACCAACTTCATGAGCAACTGTAAATCGTTGTCTATAAACATCTTCATTAAAATTTACTAAAACACACTTACCGGCTACTGGATGTTTAATGCAAATTCCAGAAATATTGGAGTTCTCAAGTCTACGTCGGAAAATATGTATACCGATACTTCTAAAATCCGAGTAAATGTTTACGGGTACTTGAGTAGGACTATAGCCTAACGATCTTCTTAACTCAATTGCTGCCTGCTCACCATGACCTTTAAAGTAATTACCCTTTTTAACAAAGGTAAATATTATTTGTGATTCTCTTCCAATTTCGTTTATTAAAAAGGCCTCACATTCGGCCAAATAGAGTGCTTCTTGAATTGACCAGCGATCTCTTGTTGATAATTCATCTCCTAACATCCTAAAAAGATATTCTGTTTGTTCAAAAGCCGCAATTTTTTCGTTTGAGATAAAAAACCTATAATCACACTTATAATAATCGGCAAGGATCAATATTTCGTCTCCATCTGGTATTTCTTCTTTCCGTTCGAACGCCGATAATCGTTCCGTCGAAATGCCTGTTGATGTTGCCAATTGCTGGATTGATACATTAAATTGTTCGCGATATTTTATAAGTTTGTCTGCGAAAAGTATTTTATCGAACATAAACGCTATCCTCCAAAGATAACTCGCTTGTTGGTCTAGTATTAATTAGCCCCCCGGATACTTCATTTCTAATACTTTCCACATCTTTCCTCGGTTTCATCCCAGAATAGCGGAAATGCTCGATGTGTTCTTCGCTCGCCTTCTTGCCATAGCATATGACGAATTCCTACGCTATCTCTACTTTCCAATCTTCAGTTGATAAATCAACCGACTGAATAGCCTGAAAGCAAAAACTTTGTTTATTTCTAAGTGGCTTTCTTGTAAACGTGCTTTTTTACTCGCAAAGTCTAAATTTGATAATTCCGTAAGGTTATCACCCAAAGCTTCCTCCATAGGTTTCCAATATTGCAGATAAGTTTTTTCTTGTTCATTGACATGGATACGCATAAAGAAGTAATTTCGGATCAAATCCGATTGAGTCAAGGGACGTCCTTTGGCGTTTAAACTTTCAAATACTAAGTATGGGTTATCATCGGGGTCAAGAACAATGCTAACAATCGATAACTTGCTCGTGAGGATATTCTTAATCTTTACAGGATCAATATTTTCTGCCATTAGTCTTCTTTCAAAAAATTGATAAGCAGCTGGAATTTTACCCACAGTAGTAATAGCTTCGTCGTTAATAATATTATGGAAGACCGTTCTGTCTACTTGGGTAGGTTGAAGTTTATAGTAATCTTGCCCGTCTAGGTAGGGATTAACCAACAAGGTGTTAATAATTTCCTCAGACAGACGAGCTTGACCACATTGCTTGGCATTATCCCGCAATGCCACTAAAAGTATAAAAATAGTGGTGAGTCGCTGTTGTCCGTCTATTAACAAGTATTTGGGCACCCCCTCGGGTACCGAAGCGGCGGGCATGGTTACAATTGAACCAATAAAATGGCCACGTGGATTGTCTTCAGTGCCAAGCTCCACGATGTCCTTCCAAAGCATTTCCCACTATAATATACCTGCCGACCTCTAATCGTCATTAGATATATCATATAGTGGACTCTAAATATTAAACCTTATTTATTTGAATTATATTACACATTAGGTTTTATGGTATAATTCCAATCCCCATGAAATTTATGTCTAAGTATATTGATTTTTT
>JBAQLX010000207.1:0-3085 GCA_049302315.1 Desulfosporosinus sp. | reverse complement strand
ATATATCCTCATTCCTAATTTCCCACACATTTTATGTAAAGGTGGAATATTTCAGATTTACGCCTTTAAGAGCGTGGATTTTACCTTTTCTCTCCCGCCTGTGCAGTTGGGCTAACGGACAATGCGCAGCATTATAAAGAACTTTGGTGATAACGACGACGACTCTATCTTAGACCGTTTTATGCATAGCTGACCATCTGCAATTATCGGAAATGTTGCGGGAGGTCATTTATTTTTTTATGTAAGACTTGACACAGGCTAATGATGGTGTTACAGGAAGCATAACTTGAATAAATTTTGAGTTTGAAACACGAACAAATACGGTACAAGGAATTTACTTACGACATGTATATAAACATTTTTGGCTGTACGTCATAGAATTTTTACAGAAAAAAACAAAACAATTTTCAAAAATGTTTATTTTGTTCTCGAGTTTGTATATAGTATATTTATTAGTACTATGCGAGGTGGTATAGATGAACATCATGACCGCAAAAGAGGCTGCAGAGCATTGGGGAATATCCAAACGCCGTGTTGCTTTATTGTGTGAACAAGGGCGAATTAAGGGTGCGGATAAATTGGGAAACAACTGGATTATTCCAAAAGATGCAACGAAGCCTGCTGATCAACGAATTAGAAGTGGGAAGTACATTAAAAATCATGGTATCAATTGCAACTATGTTCTAAAGCAATATGACATGATGCTTTTGCATTTTGAGCTGCAAAAAGAATTTGATGGGCTTGTCGCAAAAATCACATGGATAGACGAAGACAAAAAGCATCTTCTTCCCCTTGATTTAATTGTGAGTGATGAAGGTTTACTGAGATGGCTGAAAAACAGGGCAATTCCGGCTAACCGTGCTTATGTAGAGAACTTTCTGGCAAGACTTGGACTGAATGAAAAAGATACAAAGGGCATCATCGACATATGCAAGGGCTTATCCTTAAATGATAGTTACTGGACGCCTGCTGCGAGCTTTATGGGAACTTTTGCGAAAAACAATCTGTTTAAAAACCGTTTTTCAAACACCTTGGCGTCCATTGCTTTCACTGGGCATGGCAGTATGCAGCCCTCATCGTTTACATCTTCACCAGAGTTTACCACTAATGGGATGCTTGCAAAATGTTGGCGCAAGGTCGGCGGCAAAATTATGCTGTATAAATCCGGTACAGAGGGCGCTGCCAACACGGGCAAAGAGCCGTACAGTGAATATTATGCCTATCAGGTAGCGAAAGCGATGGGGATTGATGCGATAGAATACGGCGTATCCATCTGGAAAGGTAAGCTTTGCTCCACCTGTGAGATTTTCACCGATATTGACACATCGTACATTCCCATTGGGCGGCTTGTACGTGAGGGCGGTATTCGTGCTGTGATGAAGTTTTATAACAATCTCGGTGAGGAATATTATCAAAAGCTCATCGATATGCTCGTGTTCGATGCGGTTATCTGCAACACAGATCGGCACTTTGGAAACTTCGGTGTTCTTGTGGATAACAAAACCAATCATATAAAAGACTTTGCACCGATTTTTGACAATGGACTTTCGTTGTTCTGTTATGCAATGGATGAGGATTTGAAAAATCTTAAAACCTATGCAAGGACGCGAGTTCCTGCAACCTATCCTGACTTTGTGGAGTTTGCAAAGCAGATAATGACAAAATGCCAAAGGGATAAACTTAGACCGCTCCTTAATATCAAGCTCAAAAAACATCAACGGTATAATCTATCCGATGACAGATTGAAAGCTATTGAGGCATTTTTAAAGGATAGGGTGAGAGAGTTGCTTAAATAGTGCAGTGTGCTGCATATCAGCAGATATATTGAGTGACGGGCGGTGATGAAATGGGGCTTTTCAATCACCATTACTAAGGAAAAGGATTGTAAGGAATTACTTCAAAAGGGCTATATTTCAAAGGATGAACTATTAGATGCAGAAGCGACAGTATTGACAAAGCATAAGCCTGTATGCATTTATAAGGACGGAGTATTTGTCTTTGATGATGTAGGAGGATTACATGGCTTTGTGAGTTTCCTGAAGGAGATTTATGAAGGTGAAGACAAAGAAGAACGAAGTAATTATAAGGCATGGGCACAAAGCCTTGGATGGAGCAAGAGAAGAATATCAAATAAACTGATTTTGTAGAGGGAATGTAATATTTCAGAAGATGGATCCAAGTTTTGGTACGATCGAGAACTTGCTTCCGTGCTTGAATATACACAATAGAGGAATTTTGCAAAAGGAATAGACAAAGCAAGAATTGCTTGTAAAAACAGTGGATATGACATTGACAATCATTTTGCTGAGGTCAGCAAAATGATTGAAGTCGGTGTATCTTTATTTTCTGAGCTGCAAAGGGATAATGAAACTCTCACCAAGTTCATTGATTTAGTTAATGAGAAATACGGTGAAAAGAGTATCACAAGGGCATGACTGTTGTGACTAAAATATTTCAAGTGGGTAGTCAGTTAGTCCCATTTTAGTAACTTCTCAATAATGCAGTACAAACACCCGGCGGCCTTAAAAGAATGTTGTTGGATTGGGTGTCTTAGGTGAGGTGGGGAATACGAATCAAGGACCAGCCTTTTAAGAATTCTCTAAATGGTTTCAGTGGGTTATAATATATTGGTAGGGTTACAGGCAAGTTAGGGAAAGGAAAAGGTGATCAAGATATGACGCCAGTCAGCTTGAAAGAAATTGTCGATAGACTGGATTTCTTCATGGATGGATGGAACCATTATTTGAACAAAATGACAGGTGATATCGTCGAAATCCAAATGGAGTATTTAAGCATTGCCGAAGAATCCGAAGATGATGATTTCAGTGAATATGAGGACTGGGAGCAGGATGCTATTCACGAGGCAGTGGACGTGGTGGAAAACTGGGGCGATTATGTTGAACTGCCCGATCGGGAAGAAGTTAACGAATATCGGATTATGGAAAACTTTTGTTATTCTCAAGAGGATGACAAGCTGCGAAATAAGCTGTGTTACTCAATTGATGGTAAAGGCGCGTTTCGTCGCTTCAGAGATGTGATCATTAAGCATGGGATAGAAAAAGAATGGGATTCGTACAAATATGAG
>JBAQLX010000206.1:0-2213 GCA_049302315.1 Desulfosporosinus sp. | reverse complement strand
GGACAATGCCTTAGTTCTGAACGCCATCGCCGGATATGACCCTCTGGATTCGACGTCAGTTGCTTATGAAAAACCAGATTATACCAAGTTCCTGATCAACGACATTAAAGGCTTGAAGATAGGGGTTCCCCGGGAGTACTTAGGCGAAGGGATTGATCAGGACGTCGCCGGAGGAATTCGAGCCGGCATTCAAACTCTAATCGAGCTTGGTGCAGAAATGTCTGAATGCTCGCTGCCGCATACGGAGTACGCGATACCCGCCTATTACTTGATTGCCACTGCAGAGGCGAGCTCAAATCTTGCCCGCTATGACGGAGTGCGCTATGGGTACAGGGCGGAAGTCGACGATGTCTTGGGTATGGTTAAAAAGACCAGAGCAGAGGGATTTGGGAAGGAAGTAAAACGAAGGATTATGCTCGGAACCTATGCCTTGAGTTCGGGGTACTATGATGCCTATTACCTGAAAGCACAAAAAGTCAGAACGCTGATCAAGCAAGATTTTGACAAGGCGTTTGAGAAGTTTGATGTGTTGCTCTCCCCGACGGCTCCGACCCCGGCCTTTAAATTGGGTGAAAAATCCGCGAATCCTTTAGCCATGTATTTATCAGACATAACGACCGTTCCGATTAACCTGGCCGGCATCCCGGCAATTTCTATCCCGGCGGGATTCGTAGGGGGAATGCCGATTGGTATGCAGCTGATGGGTAAAGCGTTAGATGAGGGGACGTTGTACCGTGCAGCCTATACCTTTGAGCAAAACACCCCTTATCATACGTTAAAACCAAGTTTGTCTGGGGAGGTGCTGACGCGTGGCAGTTGCTGACAAATACGAAATGGTCTGTGGGCTGGAAGTTCATGTTGAGCTCCAAACCAGGACGAAGATTTTCTGTGGATGTACAACGGAGTTTGGAGGAGAGCAAAACACGCACGTTTGCCCGGTGTGCCTCGGTATGCCCGGAGCGCTCCCGGTTCTGAACCGTGAAGTTGTAAATTACGCGATTAAAGCAGGTTTAGCGTTGAATTGTGAGATCGCAGAGTTTTCGAAATTCGATCGGAAAAACTACTTCTATCCTGATTTATGTAAGAATTATCAGACCTCTCAATTTGATTTACCCATCTGTTTAAAAGGCGGATTGGAGATAGAGGTCGACGGAGAGAAGAAATGGATTGGGATCACCCGGGCCCACATGGAGGAGGATGCCGGTAAGCTCGTGCATAGCGGAGAAACTATCTCCACGTCTAACGAGTCTTCCGTCGACTATAACCGAGCCGGAGTGCCGCTTCTGGAAATCGTCTCGGAGCCCGATATGCGCTCGATTCCGGAAGTTCTTGCCTATCTTGAAAAATTGGTTCAGATTCTCGAGTATACGGAAGTATCGGATTGCCGTTTGGAACAAGGCTCCGTTCGCTTTGATATCAATGTTTCGCTTCGGCCCCTTGGAACGGAAACCTTGGGAACTCGTACCGAAACCAAGAACTTAAATTCCTTTAGTTCGGTTCGGCGGTGCATGGAGTATGAAGTGGCTCGTCAGGCCCGAGTTTTAGATGCGGGCGAAAACGTGGTTCAGGAGACACGCACGTGGGATGAGGGGCAGGGGATCACCTTAGCGCTTCGCTCTAAAGAGGAAGCCCATGACTATCGGTACTTTCCTGAACCCGATCTACCCCCCTTGGTTATAGACCGGGACTGGGTGGAAAGAATCCGGGAAACCCTCCCCGAGCTTCCTGCCGCGCGTCGTGCTCGCTTGCAGGCGCTGGGACTGTCAGCTTATGATGCAGCTGTAATCACACAGGCTAAAGCCATGGCGGATTTCTTTGATGCGGCCTTAGCCTACTATGGAGATGCCAAGACATTGGCGAACTGGATCATGGGTGACCTTACTCGTCTGTTGAACACAAACCAGTGTAGTATACTCGATTCTCCGATTTCTGCCCAGCAACTAGCGGAACTTCTCGAACTCATCAATAAAGGAACCCTAAGCGGGAGGATTGCCAAGGCTGTCCTTGAAGAAATGTACAGCACGGGTAAGGATGCGGGCACGATTGTCAAGGAAAAAGGGCTCGCCCAGATCAGTGACGAGGGGGAATTACTTGGAATTATCGACGGTGTGCTTGCTGCTCATCCTCAATCGGTAGAGGACTACCGAGCTGGAAAAGATAAAGCGATTGGGTTTCTCGTCGGGCAAATTATGAAGGCTACCAAGGGGCAGGCC
>JBAQLX010000205.1:0-2499 GCA_049302315.1 Desulfosporosinus sp. | reverse complement strand
CCATCATAAAAATATTTGGTTCTGGGAATGAGTTGGAAAAAGGGGAGACTAAAAGTGAACAATATCACCGTGCGGCTGCCAGCCTCAATCGCCCACCTTACAGGCGATAACAAAGTGGTCAAATGTGCGGCTAATAGTATTGCCGAATGTATACAGGACTTAGATGTAAGGTTTACGGGACTCAAAGATATTTTGTGTGATTTGGATGGTAATGTATCAGATCTTTTCCTTGTTTTTATTAACGGCGAAAACATAGCCAATTTGCAAGGAATGAAGACGACCTTACAAGCTGGTGATGAACTGACTATTATACCGGCGGCAGCAGGTGGTTAATTCTAAAATATTAACGTACTTAAGTACATTCCTGGTCATGGGGATTTGCGGTCTACTAGGGATTACTGGGACTGTATGGTCTGTGTGAAAGCCTGTTTAAGTGGTACTCTTGAAACGGGAATCCCATGTGAAAAGTAAATTTAAGCAGAGAACCCGTATTTTAACTTACGGGTTCTCTGCTTAGATTAATAGTTATTTTCTTGAATGTGCCTAAGGCATACTAATTTCAAAAATGAAATCCTTACACCTGATTATTCCTCCTTGTCAGGTCGATATTTTGGTGGTATTGTCTTGAGACCCGCATTTTTTCACTGGCATGTTTTTTGCAGTAAAGTTATTACGTAGTTAATTTGCAGCAGTAGTAAGGAGGATAACAATGAAGATTCTTTCCCCGATTAAAATCGGCAACCTGGAAATTAGAAACCGGGTAGTCATGGCGCCCATGACCAACAATTTTGCTCAGGAGGGCTTTATCACTGAGCGGATGATTCATTTCTATGTTGAGAGAGCAAAAGGCGGGGTGGGGCTGGTTACCGTTGAAGACGGCATTGTTGATTTTCCGATAGGCAATAATGCCAAAAACGCAGTAGCTATTGATGACGATAAGTATATTCCCATGCTCCAAAAACTCAGCGCGGCTATCAAAAAACACGGCGCCCAGTCGGCAATCCAACTTTCCCATGGCGGCAGGAGGGCCGGGCGCGTAAGCCTGCATAATGGCTGCCTGGAGATTACCCGCGGTCAGCTTCCCGTTGCTCCTTCCGTCCTGGCCCACCCCTTCCCCGGGCAGGTAGTGCCAAGGGAACTGAGAGTGGAAGAGATTGAAGAGATTGTGGAGAAATTTGGTCAGGCCGCCCGCCGAGCAGTTGAGGCGGGTTTTGATGTCATCTCCATCCATTGCGCTCATATGTACCTATGCGGCGAGTTTCTCTCGCCCTGGGCCAACAAACGTACGGATCAGTACGGTGGCAGCCTGGAAAACCGCCTGCGCTTTGTTTTAGAAATTATTGCCAGGGTGCGAAAGGAAGTAGGCGCCGACTTCCCCCTCATCTGCCGCATGAACGGCCAGGAGCCGGAGGGCGGCAATTCTCTCCTCGAGATCCGGGAGATTGCCAGGAGGGTGCAGCTGGCAGGCATCAAGGCCATCAGCGTTTCTGTCGGTTTCGGCGCCGTATTGCAGGAAAGGGGCTTTATCCCCGCTGAAGCCCCGATCGGGATGCCGGAAGGGTGTATAGTGCACCTGGCGGAAAACATCAAGCTCGGCGTTACCGTTCCGGTAATTACGGCTAACAAGATTCGCAGCGTGGATTTTGCGGAGGACGTTTTACAACAGGGACGGGCAGATATGATAGCCTTGGGTCGGCCGCTAATTACCGACCCTTACTGGGTGCAGAAAGTTGCCGCTGGCAAGTATGAAGACATCCGCCCCTGTGTTTCCTGTTGTCAGGGCTGCGTAGAAAACGTGCTCAAGGGGGTGCCTATTACCTGCATCCTCAACCCGCTGGCGGGCAAAGAAGGGGAGATAGAAGTCAATTCTGTGCCGCCGGACCAGAGGAAGAAGGCGCTGGTGCTGGTAATCGGCGGTGGGCCGGGGGGGCTGGAAGCAGCCGTTACCGCTGCCGCCAGGGGGCATAGAGTCACCCTCTGGGAAAAAGAAAAGGAACTGGGGGGGACTATTTTACTGGCTGAGAAGCCGCCCCGCAAGGGCGAATTGAGGAAGATCGTTGATTATTATCGGCGCCAGGTCGCGCAGTTGGGCGTTAAAGTGGAATTAGGATTGGAAGCCAACCAAGAAGCTGTTCTAGCCTTCCAGCCCGACGTTGTAATCCTGGCGACGGGCGGCAAGACTATCCGCCCGGCTCTTAAAGGCATTGAACAGGGTAACGTTTACTGGGCAGTAGATCTCCTAAAGAATGATTGCAGCAAGATAGGAGAAAAGGTAGCTATTATCGGCGGCGGGCAGGTAGGTGTGGAAACGGCGGAATGGTTGGCGGAAAAAGGGAAAGAGGTAACCGTTATCGAGATGTTGCCCGAAGTTGCCAAGGATATGCCTCATACCGTAAAGGTGCCTTTAATGCTGAACTTGCAGGACTACGGCGTCAGAATTCTTACTAATACCTGCGTAAAGGAAATTGCCAGCCTCAGTGTTCTTGTGGAGAGGAAGGG
>JBAQLX010000204.1:0-5729 GCA_049302315.1 Desulfosporosinus sp. | reverse complement strand
GGGACCAAGAGGCCGTGGGTTCGAATCCCGTCGCCCCGACCATTGGTATCAGCGGGAGTTTCTATTATAGAAACTCCCTAGTTTTTGTCCCAAAACGACCGATATTACGACCAAGCACTTTACTATATCATTCTTGATCGGTTGAATTCAATTCAAGGCAATCGTCTCAATTCCCATTTCAGCCTAATATCTCGTGACATTTTTGGACATGCAAGCATAAAATATACAGCAATGACAAGCATTTTTTCATTTTATAAAGAGGAGAGTTGGGCAACTCTCATTCTTTAACAGTCATCGAATGAAGGAAGGGGTGATTTTATATCTGACAAATCAACCTTACGTGGTACTATAACCCGAATTTTAAGAGCCTTTAAGTGTTAATCTCCTTATTAATAAGCTTAATTAACATTTAGCATCGCTTTGTGGTCGGACCAACTGGAGTTTCTGACTAAAAGTACAAAGGTGGTTTCATTAACCACCTTTGTACTTTTCATTGAGCGGCGACAGGGTGAAAGGCTTCCCGGAGGGCGTTGAGTTTCCCAAAGGCCTGCCCGGAGTCTAAACTGTAACGCGCTAAATCAATCCCCTCTTGAATGGTATTTGCACGTTTGGCTACATAGATAGCTATGCCGGCATTGAGGAGAACAATGTCTCGCCTAGGTCCAGTTTCTCCTTGCAGGATCCCTTGGGTTAAACGGGCATTTTCTTCAGAACTACCGCCCCGGAGAGCGTCCAACGAACAACGCTTGAAGCCGTAGTCTTCAGGGGAAATCTCAAAAGGTTTCAGAACTCCTTGATCCACCTGAATGGCATGGGTTTGCCCGGTCAGAGTCACTTCATCCAATCCATCGTCCCCCACCACAACAAGGGCACGCTTACTGTCTAATCGTTTTAGGGCTTCGGCCATTTTTGGCAATAATTCAGGGGAAGAAACACCCAGCAGTTGGTAGGGTGCAGAAGCCGGGTTTAACAAAGGACCCAACAGATTAAATATGGTTCGAATACCTAATTCTCGGCGAAATAGGGCAACTTTTCCCATTGCCGGATGATATATAGGAGCAAAAAGGAAGGCCATCCCCACCTCATATATACATTGAGTGCTTTCTTCCGGAGTTTGACTGATGGGTACACCCAATTGTTCCAGAACATCGGCACTTCCACACTTGCCTGAGGCAAAACGATTCCCGTGTTTAGCGACAGGAACCCCTGCTCCTGCCACAACGAAAGCAGCGGTTGTGGAAATATTAAAGGTTCCTGAGCCGTCTCCGCCGGTCCCACACGTGTCAACAGCGCCATCCGGGGCAGAGATTTGGCGGCTAACTGCCCGTAAAGCTTTCGCAAATGCCGCAATCTCTTCTGCGCTTTCCCCCTTGACCCTTAAACCGAGGAGCAGTCCCCCAACTTGGACCGGGGTCAACGCACCTTCTAAAAGATCATTCATGATTTCAACGACAAGCTCTTCAGGTAAGTCCCTGCCTATGGCTAATTGATCTAATGCTTCACTTATTCTACTCATGACGAAAACTCCCTTCACTTTTTGCTATTTAGGCCTAATGCCAGTGTTTGTTCCTTCGATTTTGGAATGGTCAACGCGTAAAACGCCTGTAGAATTCTTGGTCCATGGGGAGTCATAATACTTTCTGGGTGAAATTGCACTCCAAAAAGAGGATAATTACGGTGGCAAAGCCCCATGATCAGGCCATCTTCTGTCTGAGCAGTTATCTCAAGGTCAGAATTTAGCTGCTCCGGATCAACTATTAGGGAATGATAACGGGCTGCCGGAAATCCTTGTTCCAAATCCTTGAAAAGGCCTTGTCCATTGTGAAATATTCGAGATGTTTTGCCGTGAACGATTTCTGGGGCACGAATCACCTTACTGCCGAAGAACATGCCCAAGGCCTGATGACCAAGACAAACGCCTAATACGGGGATTATTTGGCCTTTTTGCGCGTTACTAAAAACGTTTTGAATAAGGTTTAGGGTGATACCGGCATCTCTTGGCGTGCCTGGCCCAGGGGAAAGAATAATGCCGTCTGGCTTTTTATCTAATATTGCTTGCACCTCTTGCTCGTCATTGCGATAAACAACAACCTCGGCACCCAACAGACCGAAAGCTTGAACGAGATTATAGGTGAACGAATCGTAATTATCAATCATTATCAGCACATTCATCAACCACCTTCATGAGGGCTCTTGCTTTATGCAGGGTTTCCTCGTATTCCCGCTCTGGAACCGAGTCATAAACAATCCCGGCTCCGGCTTGTACAGAGACTTCGTGATCTGTAACGCGCAACGTCCGGATAGTAATGCAAAAATCAATGTCTCCGTTCCAGCGTACAATCCCCAAGGCCCCTCCATAAGACCCCCGTTTTTCTTGTTCAAGTTCTTGTAGAATTTCCATGGCCCTAACCTTTGGCGCTCCACTAAGGGTTCCTGCTGGAAAAACTGCTTGCAGAGCCGACAGTCCATCGTAAGGCGTCCGCAGCTCGCCCTCCACCGTAGATACAAGATGCATTACCTGAGAGTAGCGTTTTATTTCCCCATACTGAGGGACGCGAACACTTCCATATGCGGCAACTCGTCCGATATCATTCCGACCCAAGTCAACGAGCATGGAATGCTCCGCATTTTCTTTAATGTCCTTGAGCAATTCTTCTTCCAGGATCTTGTCCTCATGTTCTGTGCGCCCTCTCGGACGGGTTCCGGCAATCGGCCGTGTTGAGATTTGCGAACCTACAGATGAGAGGAGTAGTTCCGGTGAGCTGCCAACCAGTGTTTCATTGTTTCCTTTCACCCAAAAAAGATAGGGAGAAGGGTTTGCTACACGTAGTCGTTGGTATACTTGCCACGGAGATAATGAAATACGACGTGTAAATTTTTGCGAGAAAACTGCTTGAAAAACATCACCGGAGCGGATGAATTCCTTAATTTGCTCAACCCCTGCTAAAAACGTTGCTTTAGACATATTACTCTCCCAGGTGCTTCGTTCCCCGATAGGGAGAGGTTCAGGGGTATCTTTTTCGAAGTGCTGCGATGGGGATATCTGGTTTTTGAACAGAATATTTAGGGAACTTTCCCAGACCTGAAATTGCAAGGACGTTTCTTGTTGCTCTTCCCCGAACACTTCAAGCACGATTTTCAGCGTTTGTGGCAAGAAGATGATATTCACCGGACAAATTCGAAAAAAATAATTCGGCTGTGCAGCAGTCTTTGAAGGCCGCTGCCAAAGAAGGCCCCATTCATAATCGATATAGCCGAAAATCCCGCTTTCCAGGGTGTAGTTCTCTTGAAACATATCCGAGGATAAAAATTGTACTTGCTGATTGAAGTCCCTCATGTAAGCTCGAAGATCTTCAAGAGGGTCTTTAGTGGCTGATAACGAATTGGTCAATGTCCAGCCGTTACCGAATCCCATATATGTTCGTTCAGTTTCCCCTTCATTCCCTTCCAATAAGACGGTACAGAGAGTTTCTAAAAGTTGACCCTGCTGAACTAATCTGGGGATCATTATTCCTTTGAAAAATATGCTGTCCTTGAATGACCAAGTCTTTTGCATCGCATACATTACTTCTTCCACCTACTTTCTCAAAGTTCTGTTTGGGTCCCTTCTCGCCATCCTTAAAGCTCTTTAGCTTTTTCAAGAAATGATTTGATCAGATCCGGATGTTTAGCCCCCAAACGTTCTACTCCAGAACTGACATCGACGGCATAGGGGTTCACAGCATGGATCGCACGTTGTACATTTTCCGGAGTCAATCCTCCTGCTAAAATAAGGGGAATATCAAAACTCCGGATACGATCAAAAAGGTGTTGGAGACTTGGATTGTCCCAAGGAAGAGAAGAACCTGTTCCCCCAAACAGTCCCTGGTTAGAGGAGTCCACAAGAATACCTTGCAGCATTCCCTTCCATTTGTTAAGAGGGAGTTGAAGCTCGAAAAAGAGTTGATCATTAGGGGGTGAAGATGCCCCATCCGAGTTGAGAATCGTGTCGGCCGAGATATTTATCGCTTTTAGGCAGGGTACGCCAATGCTTTGATAATCCTCAAGCGCTTCGGTTCCGTGGAGCTGAATAGTTGTCAAATGACTTTTTTGAACAATCTCCGCCACAATGGTGGGGTCCTCATTTACAAAAACACCGACACGGGCAACGAAGGAAGGAAGGTTTAAGGATATTTCCCGAGCTTGCTCCGGTCGAATATAGCGTTTTCTTTGGGGTACAAAGACAAAACCTATGGCGTCTGCTCCAGCGTCAATAGCCCACTTAGCTTCTTCCAAAGAACGAATACCACAGATCTTAACTCGAACCATGTGGACTCCTCCGTTTCATCTTAAGTTGCCCCTCATCTTTCAAACGGGCAATATACCCGGCAGGATCACTGCTGCGCAGAAAAGATTCTCCAACTAAAATCGCATTCACTCCGGCCGTGGCCAAGCGTTCCACATCTTCTGAAGTTTTAATCCCGCTTTCGCTGACAACAACACATTCCGCCGGGATCAGACGACTAAGTTCCAATGTTTTTTCCAATCTGACTTCGAAAGTCCTCAAGTCCCGGTTATTAATTCCAATAGTTTTCGCACCGCCGATCAAGGCCTGTTCTACTTCTTCGCGGTCACGGCATTCGACAAGTGTCTCTAAGCCCAGTTCCTCAGCCAAAGACAAAAGTTCCTTTAGTAACTCTGTGTCAAGGAGAGACATGATGAGCAGTACGGCATCTGCGCCGTTTAATCTGCTTTCTACGATTTGGTATTCTGACCAGAGAAAGTCTTTTCGAAGGATCGGTAATTCTGTTGTCTCGCGGACCTGTTTAAGGTCTGCAAGACTTCCGTGAAAAAAGTCCTCTTCAGTCAGCACGGAGACCACCCCCGCCCCACCGTCTTGATAAGCTTGGACTAAGTCTGTTAAGGAGATGTCCCATGGAATCGGACCTAGACTTGGTGAGGCACGCTTAACTTCGGCAATTACTTCGAAGCTTTCCGTAGATAGAGGCCAACCTCGTCGCAGGAAGCTGGGTGCTTTCTCCAATTGGCGCCAAAGTTGGCCCAGAGGACAACGTTCCTGAGCCTGATTAAGTCGTTGTCGCCGCTGGAGCATAATGGAAGATAGGATATGGGATTCCATAGCTTAAGACCCTCCTTTATAGGTATAAATAAAAAAGCCCTCTATCCTCTAAAAGGACAGAAAACTTTCTGTGGTGCCACCTTAATTTGTCTGAGATACTTTAATGCCTACTCCCCAAATACTTCAATTATTTTGGTTCAAGGGAATTAGAAATCGATTTATATCTCAAACCTCTAATCGGATGCGGAGAAACTGCTTCTCGATATCCGTGTTTCTGTAACGGGAAACCCCCGGCATCATCTACTTGCGTTCTACGCGTTCGGATCGCACCTCAGAGACCCATTCCATCAAAGAGAACTGTATCAGACTCCCACCCACTCTGACTCGCTAAGACATTCCCATATGACTTACTATTTCTCATCATTGGCTCTGGCTATTTAGTTTACGACGGTAATTCCAGTAAATAAAATAAGCTCTCTATCCTCTAAAAGGACAGAAAGCATTCTGTGGTGCCACCTTAATTTGCCTGAAATTGTCTTGACCTTCCTCATAAAACGAACTGCTTTCGTTTTATGGGAATTGGCATATCTCAAACCCTCTAATCGGATGCGGAGAAACTGCTTCTCGATATCCGTGTTTCTGTAACGGGAAACCCCCGGTATCACCTACT
>JBAQLX010000203.1:0-4822 GCA_049302315.1 Desulfosporosinus sp. | reverse complement strand
CTCCTAAGCTTATCTTGATGGGTAAGCCAATGACGATTAATAAGTCCTCCCGGGTCACGTCCCTGGAGGACTAAGTTTGTTTGTATGGCGGGGCTTAATTACTTGGATTAGGTTTTATCCTTCGGTAAATATTCAAGGTATTCCAAGCTTTCCTCAGCCCAATGGATATGCGATTCCACGTCATAAAATCCCCTGCTAAGAATTATTTTCCAACAATGAACTTCCTCTTGTTTCCCCATCACATGCGCATATTCTTGCATCTTCCCTTCTACATCTTTAAGGTTTTGTCGGTCTCGCCGGTATTTTTTCAATCTTTTCTTTAGTTGAAAGACAAGCTCTTCCACTCCAAGTTGAGATAATAAAAATAATCTCAGTAAAAAGGCATTGCGATTATCCTCATCGACTTCATCCGGCATATCGGAAAGCCAGTTTTTCAGGCTTTCCATCCCTTGCTCCGTAATACTGTAAATCCGTTTGTCCGGACCTTTTTCACTCGCTTGTACTGAGGAAACAATACATCCTTTTTGTTCCCATGCTTTTAATTCGCGATAAATCTGGCTGGTCTGCGCCGACCAAAAAAAATTTACCGAATCATCAAAGAATTTCTTTAAGTCGTAACCGGTCATAGGTTTATAATTAATCAAGCCAAGTACGGCATAGGATAATGACATCGCTGCTTACCTCCCAAAAATTAACTTCATTTAATATTAATATGCTTAATTTTTCTCAAGTTCATAAACAATTTGATATCTCGGCACTTGCAAAATATCAAATCCGATTACTACCAATTTGCCGTTATTTTGTAGTATTTCTTGTGCCCTTGCGATTGGTAGGTCATTTTCATAAACTGGAACTTCCTCAATATTTATATCTTCCAATTCCCGGATAATGTTTTCTTTTGAACTCCAATTGCCCATAGTCTGGTTAGTAGTATCGAGCCAGCGTTTTATTCTGGGAGTTAGATCCACAGTATCCAAGACCAGTGTTTTTTGGGGATACAGATATAATTACAATTATTTTTCTATGTTTCATTTAAGTTTTGTCCTCCTCTTTAAATTCCATATAATTCGCACCTACTATACTTTTATAGTATAACATGTGGAATAGTATTACAAGAAGAAATACTTAAACCTTCCGCAGGTGGTTTAAGTATTAAACATACTCCTTTCACAAAACCTCCACCCTTAAACTACTTTAAAGTCAGTCTATATCCACATATTTTTTATTACATCTATCCACACCACTCTCGTTGATATATAATTATATAAAGTACTTTGCATTGTCGAGGTGAAAGTCCATGAAGTACCCCTAATGGATACTTCATGGACTTTTTATTCTAACGTCCGACGACCAACATGTTCAATTAATGAGTTCATGATTGGAAAGATACCGTATTGGGTTTGGCACGCTCTCCTGGTTATCTTTGGTTGCCTATAGTTAATTTCGATTGATTATAGTTGGTAGACCACTTATAATAGAAATGGAGGTGTATCTTATGCCTGATGATGATAAGGAACTCATAACTGCTCAAACTTTGGCCAAAGCCCTGGATCTTTCTGTGGAAACCATCTGGCGCTATACAAGAGAAAAAAAAATACCCTACATGGAATTGGGTACCAAGCAATACCGCTATAAAAGTGCCGATGTTATCAACACTCTAAACAGTTCAACTGTTCAGGAAAAGCCGGTCGGGTACAAGCCGGAACCCACTCAAAACTTCACTTACCAAGACTATCTACTATTGCCGGAGGAACCCGGATATCATTTCGAGGTTCTCGAAGGAATGCTGATCAAAGAACCCTCCCCGAATGTTCTCCATCAACGTGTTTCCCGCAGGCTGGAGCGAATCTTGGAAGATTATTTCCAGGAGTATGATGCTCAAGGAGAAGTATTCAATGCCCCATTAGATGTGACCTTCCACGATATCACCATCGTCCAACCGGATCTCCTCTATGTGTCCGGGAAACAAAAACAGATTGTTAAAGAAGCCAGGATTGACGGTCCCCCCACTCTGGTCGTTGAAATCCTCTCTCCGGGCAGCCGCCGCAAAGACCGGCTGCAAAAACTGCAGATATACCTAAAAGCTCAGATCCAACACTATTGGCTGGTCGATCCTGAGGATAAGATGTTGGAATGCTTTCTTCTTCGCGATGGCGCTTACACCCTGGCAGCAAGCGGAATGGATGAAGACGTTGTCGAACATCCCGGTTATCCAGGGTTGTCGATTGCCTTAAAAACCTTGTGGAATGGATAGGCGGCATTTTTTTTAGAGGTGAAGACATATACTTGATTTATTGAAGTTTCTGGGTTAGTTGTTTAATCCTTATAAATTTAAAAGTTTTCTCGTCCTCGGAGCGGCCTTGATTTACTTGGCTTTTGAGACTTTCTTCCAAATAAGCGTCAAGTTTCTTGTCGACTATGCCATTGTTCCTCAACAAAAGGAATTTCTCTTTTTAATCATTGTCTCCCTGTTGCTGGGGGTTTTAATCTCCCTCATCACAGGTGTACTCAGCGGCGGGGTTCTGTATAGCAGGATCAATGCGGATATAATCAGTAACTTGTATCTCAAAATCTATGCCCACTTGCAGAAGCTTTCTTTAGAATATTTTTATCGTAACAAGGCTGGCGATATCTTATCACGCTTTAATACAGACCTACAATCGCTCGATGCCTTCCTTGTTAACTTGCCTACGGGATTGGCTTTTTCCTTATCCCTGGTTGCAAGTATCGGTTTAATGATTTATCTGAACTGGCAACTGGCCTTGCTAACCTTGATAGGGTTGCCTCTATACTTTAGTGGTACCCAAAATTCTCGAAATGCGTGCTGGGAAATTAAACAATCAACTTAAAAATGAACAGGCCGGCATTTCTTCAATAGTTCAGGAAAACATTAGTTCTCAAATTGTCGTGAAAGCTTATGGCTTACACAGTTTACTATTAGCAAAGTTCAAAACCCAATTGATCGGCTATAATAAGGCGGCTAAAGGTGCTAACTCCACGAATTATTTAATTAATTATGTTTACCACAAATACCGGGGTCATTCTTTTAAATGTTGTTATCCTTTGTATTGGTTCGATAATGGCCTATAATAACTATCTTTCGGTAGGATCACTGCTTGCCTTTAATACAACGCTCATCAATATCACCGGTCTGATCAATGGCTTAACTTGGCTGGCGCCGCAAATAGTACAGGCAACGGTAAGTATGCAAAGAATTAAGGAAATCCTCCATGAAGAACCCGTTGTATTTAATAAGCATGATACTTGCTTGCCTCCGTTAAAGAGTGAAATTAAGCTTAATGATGTGACCTTCGGATACAAACCTCCTGCTTGCAATCTTAGCAACATTACTCTAACCATCCCCAAAGGCGGATATATCGCCTTTGTCGGATCAAGCGGCTCGGGAAAAAGTACGCTCATAAATTTATTAATGCGATTTTATTATCCCACCTCCGGTTCGATTACTATTGATGGCCAAGATATTCGACATGTGACTCAAGATTCATTGAGGGCTCAGATGGGGATCGTCTTCCAAGAGAATATACTTTTTGACACAACGATTCTGGAAAACATCCGACTTGGCAAGCCGGATGCAAATGAGCAGGAAATTGCAGCAGCAGCGCAGGCAGCGGAGATTCATAGCTTTATTATCTCTTTGCCTGATGGTTATAATACCCACGTAGGGGAGAGGGGCAGCAAGTTGTCCGGCGGACAGAGACAGCGAATTGCCATCGCCAGAGCTATTGTTCGGGATCCTAAAATCCTAATTCTCGATGAAGCAACCTCAGCTCTTGACCCTGCCAATGAAGCAGCGATTAATAAAACGATCAAAAGACTCGCCAGGACCAGAACAGTTATCTCCGTAACCCATCGCCTTTCATCCGTTACAGAAACAGATCGAATTTTTATTTTCGACAGTGTTCAGGGCATTTTGCGTTTTGGCAAAATCCTTGGACTTTTTCAGTTTAGCAATGCAGGTGCGCATATCGTCTCCGTTGATGTCGCTGACTGCGATCTTGATAAGTGAATCCACATACACCTGATACCGCTCGTAGACATTTTTACTATATGTGTTGTAGTCAAGCCAAGCTATTATAATGCTTAAAACAGTGGTGAAAACAACACAAAAAGCGATTATTCTGGTACTCAGTTTCCTTCGGCCGCCCTTTGCCATAGATTATCCCTCCCTGAAAGGTTATTCCCTATATCTTTGCCGTGAACTTATCACTTTTCTTATTTTCAAGGCGGCTCAGTCCGAACAAGCCGTTCATACCTGTGAAAATAGATACCAGCTTGATGATCCCGCCAAGGAAACCGGTCGGGATAATGCTTGCCAGAACCATAGGGCCTGCTGATTCTCCGATATTATCCACGAAGTTGTAAATACCTATGGCGCGCTCCTGTCCGTAAGCGTTGGCTTCCTTGCTACTCGTAAAATATTCCACTCTGGAGGTTGATCCGAAGCTGTTGGCAATACCGATCATGATTAGAGTGACGATCAGCATACACGACTCATTTTCACCCAGACCCTGTCCTTGGGCAAAAATCGGGACGTAGTAATAGGTGAAGCTGTTAGGTTGAAAGACTTCGTATTCGATGCAGGACGAAAAAGGGCACAACAAAAAAAGCCCCCTAAATAGCGACTTTGAAAAGCAAATATTCAGTGGTTCGTTAGGTGCCGACAGGAAGAATGACTTGAGCACCCAAACTTTCAAGCAGTCGGATAGCTTGTTCAGGAGTAAAGTTTAAAGATGGCTTTGGTCTTGAAACAGCTTGAATTCGATACCGTTTATAGTCAAACGGCTCATTTTTAGAAAGCATG
>JBAQLX010000202.1:0-7668 GCA_049302315.1 Desulfosporosinus sp. | reverse complement strand
CAGCGCAAAATTGATTGGGTGGCGCCACGCATGAAAGTTCTAAATATGGTTCGTCAAGAATTCGAGGAGCAACTGCCCTTTGCAGGAAAGAAAGTAGTTATTTGTTTACATTTAGAAGCTAAAACAGCTTATCTTGCTCAGGTAATCAGAGCCGGAGGAGCAGAGGTGACCGTGGTGGCCAGCAATCCTCTTTCTACTCAGGATGATGTCGTAGCCGCTCTGGTTCAACAAGGAATCGGAGCACATGCCTGGTACAATGCGACGGAAGAGGAATTCAACTATCACCTGCAATTGGCCCTGGACACAGAACCGGATTTTATCATTGATGACGGAGGAGATCTCGTTTCCACGATTCATACCACTCGTCCTGAGCTTCTTCAGAAAGTTAAGGGAGGAGCGGAGGAGACGACGACAGGCGTTTTGCGCTTATATTCAATGGAGCGGGATGGGGCTCTGAAGTTTCCAATGATTGCGGTTAATGACGCCCAATGCAAGTTCTTGTTTGATAACCGGTATGGTACCGGGCAATCTGTTTGGGATGGAATCATGCGGACGACGAACTTGGTTGTAGCCGGTAAAACTACAGTCATTGCAGGGTACGGTTGGTGTGGTAAAGGAGTGGCCCTCCGGGCCAAGGGATTAGGGGCACGGGTGATCATTTGTGAGGTTAACCCCATCAAAGCCAACGAGGCTTTAATGGATGGATTTGACGTAATGCCTATGGCTGAGGCCGCTAAATTCGGAGATTTCTTCATCACGGTTACCGGCAACAAAGATATTATAACTAAGGAGCACTTTGTCTTAATGAAATCAGGCGCTATTATGTGTAATGCAGGACACTTTGATGTGGAGGTTAACGTAGCCCAACTTAAAGAAATAGCTATCTTTGAAAGAGTTGCTCGGACTAACATTACAGAATACTCTCTTCCAGGAGGTCAACTATTGTACCTTTTAGCTGAGGGACGCTTAGTTAACCTAGCCGCCGGTGATGGTCACCCTGCGGAAGTAATGGACATGACCTTTGCTTTACAGGCCCTGTCTCTTAAATACGTTGCCTTGAACTATGACAAACTGTCAGCTAAAGTATATCAAGTCAATACTGAGATCGATGAAAAAGTGGCTATGCTCAAACTTCAGTCGCTTGGCCTGTCTATCGATAAATTAACCAAGGAGCAAGTAGTGTATCTTGCATCCTGGAGTTCGGAAAAAGCAAATAGTTGACCAGCAGAACCGGCCGAGGCAGGTCCTCTTGGCAACTTGTCTGATTGCAGTCTCTTGTTAATATATGTTATGGTTATTGCCAGTAATCTGAAAGGATGATACATATGTACAATAATATTCTTGATACTATAGGGCATACACCGCTTGTCATGATCAACCGTTTAAACCCGAAACCCCATATCCCGCTTTACGCTAAACTGGAGGGCTTTAATCCTACTGGAAGCATCAAAGACCGTATTGCCCTGAAAATGATTGAGCAGGCAGAAGAAAGCGGTATACTAACCCGGGGAAAAACAATCATCGAGCCTACCTCCGGCAATACAGGGATTGGTCTGGCTATGATTGGCGCAGTAAAAGGTTATGCCGTAGAAATTGTAATGAGTGAGGCTGTTTCCATAGAACGCCGCAAAATGATTGAGGCTTTTGGGGCAAGGATAACTCTGACAGATCCTTCCATGGGAACCGATGGAGCCATCCGAAAAGCTCATGAGCTCTGCCACAGCCATCCGGACAAATATTTTATGCCAAACCAGTTTTCAAATGAATACAATAAGCTGACTCATTATTACACCACGGCAAATGAAATTTGGGAAGACACCCAGGGAAGGATCACCCATTTTGTTTCCGCACTTGGCACATCAGGGACCATCATGGGTGTAGGAATGGGATTGAAGAGTAAAAACCCTGAGATCCAGATCGTAGAGGCCCATCCTGTCCTTGGTCACTACATTCAAGGTCTAAAAAACATGCAGGAAGCGATAGTCCCGGAAATATACGATTCAACAAAAATCGACCGGACAGTTATGATTGAATCTGAGGCCGCTTTTTCCATGGCCAGAGCTATTGTATTGCAGGAAGGTATTTTTGTAGGTATGAGCAGCGGAGCCGCCATGCTTGCTGCGCTGGAATGCGTCAAAGATATGGAGGAAGGCTTTGTGGTTGTACTATTCGCCGACCGGGGAGAAAAATATCTGAGCACGGATTTGTTCAGCCACGCTTGCTCCTCAGCATTGTCCTAAAATTACGATATCGGAATATATCCTATCCTCCATGCCGGGTCGTTATGTGTATTCAGCCCCCAGGCATAGATGGCGAGGGAAAAGGGGGTTAATGGCTAAGAGTAATTGACAAAATAGCTAATAAGTCTTATAATTATACCTAAATTGAAATTAGCAGGTGATAGCATGCGTATTAATACTACCGATATGCAAAATGCTTTTGGAAAATATCTTTCCCTCGTGGAGAAGGAAGACATTATTATCACGAAAAACGGAAAGAGTGTTGCCAAACTCATCCGCTACAACGAACCTGACTATTTTCTTGTTTGCGAAGAATCATTAAAATATCAATCGACAAAAAGAATAAGCTATGAAGAATATATGGAGCTGGTTGATTCTTCTGATCAAAGATACGAACTCATCGACGGTGAGATTTATCTGCTGGCTTCACCTTCCTTTACCCACCAGGTGGTTGTTAACGAAATATCGGGTCGTTTTTATAACTATTTTAAAGGAAAACCTTGTCAATCATTGACATCTCCATTTGATGTGAGGTTATTCGGTTATGCGACCAAGTTCGAAGAAGATCCCAATATTGTCCAGCCGGATGTTATGGTGATCTGTGATGAAGATAAGGTTAATGAAAAGAACAAGTATGAAGGCGTACCGACACTGGTTGTCGAAGTCTTATCTCCGTCGACCAAGGGTAAAGATATGGTTAAGAAGTTAAATCTCTATATGAAAAGCGGTGTATTAGAATATTGGATTGTAAATCTGGAAAACAAAAGTATTCTTCAATACTCCTTTTCTCAAGATAAAGATATAGAAAGCTTAATGAGCCTTAATAGAAGCGATAAAATTCAATCAATTGTATTTAAAGGGCTGGATATATTATTAAAAGATATTTTTACTGAAATCCAGTCGTAAGAATGCTTAGGGGAGGTCACAGTTTTCACTGTGCCTCCCCTGTTTTTTGGAGATTATGCTTATAACTAACTGGATCAACAAAAATGCATTTTCGAAGCTTTAACTCCGCAATGCTAATAACAATTGCATATTTTCAGATATTTCTCGCAGAAAAAGGAATGCCCGAGCCTAATATGATCTTACGGCACCAACCCCTTAGCGACCCAAGCCAGATGGAAGTTTCTTAACTTAGAGAGCACGGAGAGAGGAGTCGCGTCAATGGATGAATGCAAATGAATTGCACGTTCACCAAAGCTTTCAAGGAGGACTTCTTTGGGGTTGGCTTAAACGGTTCACTTTGCAATTTCATTTCATTCGTGGCTCGGATACGACGAAGCTTGGCTACGACGGCTGGTTACGATGAGCCAGGAATACAAGTTCCTATGCTCGACCACGGAATTCTCGACCGTTCCAACCCCCGTCGTCCCAAGCCAGAGGAAGTTTCTTAGCTGAGAGAGCACGGAGAGAGGAGTCGCGTCAATGAGTGCTGGTGATGAAGCGTAAAGAAACGCATTGGTTCACATGCGACGGCACAGGACGTGCCTAGTGTCGAATGCGCCAAGGATGGCATAGCATTCGACCAGAATGCCCAAAGGTTTGCGTTTTAGCCGCAGTATGAAGGGAACGCTGACACAGGACGTGTCGAGTGCCTCGTCCGCCAAGGATGGCGATAGACGAGGCGAGCGACGGAACGTGTGCGAACGGGCTAAGATACTTCCTCCGAACGCGCAAGGAAACTTCCTCTACTTCCTTCACTTTTTCCTGCCTAATCATGTCTAAAATAAAAAAAGAGGACATACCTTCAATCAAGGGGGCAACGACGTGTCGCTACATTACACGCTATCTGTCGTTCAGGATTCTAAATTGAGGTCTGATTTGCCAAAACCCATGCCCCCTCATCCAGATGAGTGCCTTTCCGGATCAGATCAGAGTGTGGCCTTATGGATGGATATGGCTAAGTGGTTTGGCGAAGATGTTCGCTCAGTTTTAGACAAGATCAGGACGATCTCCTTTCATGAGGTTGAGGAGATCCGCTTGCGAGTGGGACAGCCACTCTTGGTTCGTACCTCAGACGCGGATCTTTTCCTCAACCGGGAAGGCGGAGTAACGAGCCCGGAAAAGGCTTACTTTGTCATGCAGGAAGATCTGGTCTGTGCGCTGGAACGAATGACTCACAGTTCGCTTTATGCTGCCGAAGAGGATCTCAAACAGGGATTTTTAACCCTTCCGGGAGGGAATCGAGTAGGGGTAACCGGAGAGGCAGTCATATTACGTGGTCAAATTCAAACGTTGAAGCACGTTTCCGCCCTGAACCTTCGAGTTGCCCGGGAAATTAAGGGACAAGGCCTGAAGATCATGCCCTTACTCTTGGGAGCAGACGGGATGTTAAGGCATACTCTCCTGATTTCTCCGCCTCGGGCTGGTAAAACAACCCTCTTACGTGATCTGATTCGAATAATTAGTAACGGGGTTCCGCAAATAGGGTTAAAGGGGCAGACTGTCGGCGTCGTGGATGAACGTGGGGAACTGGCTGGGATGTGGCAAGGGGTGCCCACCTATAACCTGGGATACCGCACTGACGTGTTGGATGGCTGCCCCAAAGCCAAGGGGATGAACATGCTCATTCGTTCTATGGCGCCTCAAGTGATGGCCATGGATGAGCTTGGTCACACCGACGATGTTACGGCTCTCCTGGATGCCTTACGCACCGGTGTGCGGGTTCTTGGTACAGCACACGCCAGTTCTTTGGAAGAAGCACAAAGCAGGCCGACCTTAGCTCATTTGCTGGAGCAAGGAGTGTTTGAGCGTCTGGTCGTGTTAAGCAGGAAACACGGGCCGGGAACGATCGACGGAGTATATGATCTTAAGACAGGGAGGATCATGGGATGCTCATAATGGGGTGTGTCGCACTTATCGCCGGGTGCGGGAGTTTGGGATTATGGTTGGCTCACCGAATTCGACTAAGACCGGCGGAATTACGAGAATTCTTGATGGCCTTGGCGCTTCTGAACACGGAAATCGTTTGGGGGTCGACTCCTTTGCCAGAAGCCTTCTGTAGCGTGAAGGAACGTACGGATCAACCCTGGCAAGGTTTTTTTGCCGAACTCCAAGAACGTTTGCAGCGGGGAGAGTCGGCAAGCTTGGCCTGGAAAACGACAATCTTCACCCAGAATAAGCATTTCTGTTTGAAACAGGAAGACTGGCAAGTGATCAGTGACGTTGGCAAAGGATTAGGCCGCTCGGACAGTCATGAGCAACACAAACAATTAGAACTGGTGGGGCGTCAACTCGCCTTAATAAAGGATCAAGCAGGCACATGGTCTGACAAGCAAGCTAAAATGTGGTCCTATTTGGGCTTCCTCTGTGGGATCGCAGGTGTGCTCATTTTAATTTAACCATGGGGAGGAGTCGGAAAAATGAGCTTTAATCTGATTATTACGGTTGCGGGAATTGGTATTTTGGTCGGAGTATTAGCATCCGTGCTGGAACAATCCGGCCGCAAGGAAATGGCTCAGAGCGTCACGATTATAGGTGTTATTGTGGTTCTCTATATTGTAGTACAATCTATCGCGGAATTATTTACCATGGTTAAGAGTGTTTTTAACCTTTATTAGGGGGACTAATACGTGGAGATATGGCAAATCGTAGGGTTAGCCCTGATTGTTACAGTGATTAGTGTTGTTCTCAAGCAGATTCGACCGGAAATTGCCTTGCAACTGACTATTTTAGCAGGTGCGTCGATTTTTACCCTCCTGATGAGTAAGATCAAGGTCATTGTGGATTTGCTCCAGAACCTGGCGGATCAAGCTAATATCAGTTCTTATTACTTACTTATTGTTTTAAAGATAGTGGGCGTGGCTTATCTGGCTGAGTTTGGCGCTCAAATATGCCGTGATGCCGGGGAAGGCGCCTTAGCCAGTAAAATTGAGCTTGCTGCTAAAGTTGGAGTCATTGTCTTAGCCATTCCAATTATAGTAGCCATTACAGAGTCACTGGTACGACTCGTTCCGTGAGGTGATGTATTTGCGACGATTCTTCGTCAGGTTACTATTATTTGTCGTCTTGATTAGTGGGACAACTTCCCCCGTACATGCCGGGGAGGTTACTCCTCAAACGGAGTCAACAGGACTTGCCGAGCAGATTGATCTGAGTCAAATGCGGGGGTATCTGGAACAACTGGATTCTGATGTAGTGAAGGCTCTGCCTAGGTTTTCCCTGGCCAGAATGTTTGAGGATTTAAAGAGCGGAACGTTGGATCTGCGCCCGGAAAAGTTAGGCCAGAGTTTAATGAAAATACTTGGACGGGAAATTTTGAGCAGCGCTCCTTTGATCGGCAAGTTACTCGTTTTGGCCGTTCTCTGTGCAGTGTTGGGGCAACTGCAGGTAGCTTATGGCGGAGATGTTGGGAAAATAGCCCAAGTTATGACTTACCTTGTTCTGTTAAGTTTGGCCCTAACTTCTTTTCGGGAGGCCTTAGGTGTCGCCACGGGAACAATTGATAAGATGGTTGGTCTGATGCAAACGTTGTTTCCGGTGATGTTAACCTTACTGATCTCCATGGGGAACCTAACCAGCGCAGCCTTGTTTAAACCCCTCGTTCTGGGGAGCTTGACGGTTTTAGCCACTCTGATCAAAACGGTTGTGTTACCGCTCTTTTTTCTGGCAGCCGTACTTAGACTTTTTAATCATATTTCTGAACAATTTAAGCTTGGTAAACTCGCTGAACTTCTTGAATTTGCGGGCAAATTGAGTTTAGGCGTCATTATGACCGTGTTTATCGGGGTTATGACGGTGCAAGGGGTGACGGGAGGGGTTGCGGATAGCGTAGTTTTCCGGACAGCCAAGTATTCGGCGGATCTTATCCCAGTCGTAGGCAAATTTTTCAAAGATGCTGTCGAGCTGGTCATTACATCCGGTTTACTCCTAAAAAATGCGGTCGGAATTATTGCCTTGCTGGCAATTATTGTGATCTGTGTTGCTCCTTTGGTGAAACTATTAGCCATGATTCTTGTGTTTCGTATTTCTGCTGCCCTCATCGAACCACTCGGCGAAAAAGCCCTTGCGGAAAGCCTCCAGGATATGGCCAGGAGTCTAACCTTGATCTTGGTAACGGTAGCGGCGGTGGCAATTATGTTTTTTATGACCGTCGCGGTGGTCATAGGAACGGGAACCTTTTCCGTGATGTTGCACTAGGGAGGTAAAGCGCTGTGCAGACGTTACAGACACTTGTGCGTAATTTGGTTGTGATCTTACTGTTGGCCACCTTTCTGGAAATGCTGCTTCCCAATAAATCGATGCGCAGCTTTGTCCAGATGGTGATGGGTTTGTTTGTGATTTCTGCGGTTCTCGCTCCGATCACAACGGTTTTGCATACTCCATTGGAGATGGAAATACCAGCCTGGACGGCCACAACCCCCCAGGATTTACCGACCATAGTCACGGAAGGGCAAGGACTAACATTGGCACGCAGTGCTGTCCAAGA
>JBAQLX010000201.1:0-1772 GCA_049302315.1 Desulfosporosinus sp. | reverse complement strand
TATCGCGTTATTGAAAAATACAGTCATTTACGCATAATGCGAATAATTATGGCTATTCAAAATGAAGATCCTTCTGATGATGGGTTAGTAGCTTAGACATCAGATCGAAAACTTTTGACTGTCAAGTGTAATATATATCTGATTTTTGGGCTTGATAACCTTATCTGCAACAAAGGTAGTATAAGCATTCTTTTCTTCTTGAAGACTTCCGTGATACAAGTTTTCATTAAATAAATCTACAAGACTTATTCCGCCATAGGTCAGTCCTAATGCAACTTGTCCTTTATATCTCTCTTCTCGTGGAAGTTTGCTGTCGGCAAAATCAAGAATTGTAACCCCCTCTGCCTTGGCTAGTACTTTATATGTTTTCGAGGCAAATTTTCGTACCAACAAAACAGTTATTCTATTTTCTCCATGAGATAATTCTATTGTTCCTTGTGAATTGAGATAAATATAGTTTTTCCCATCATCTGCCTTATAGAGATTTATGATTTCATGACCTATATTATCGCCCTCTGACAAATATGCTCCAACATACATTTTGTTAATTATTATTTCACGGCTCATATGTGTTGGCTTTACTTTTACTGTGGTTTTTTGTTTGTATTCAACCGGAGCAATGGTTTCATGCGACGATAGAAACAAGCGGAACCTTCTTAGATGAGACAAGTAACCACTAACAAGTGAATTGACATTACCGGTTGAGTTCTCAGAAAGAGCTTTTATCAATGCATTCTTTGCTTCAGTCTCAAAATCAGTAGCGTTCACCGCATTCCAGAACAGATTTTTGCTTCCTTTCCTCCAAAGGTAGAAGGTGTCCACATAAGCAGTATTGATTGTTGCTGTTGAAATGTTCTGGCTATGTAGGAAGTTCTTATATAAAGCACGCAGCTCATCATACGGTAGAGCTTTCATTTTGTTAATATCCAAAGTTAAACCTCCATTACCCAATCAAATCTACTCATCCTCGTCCTCCTCAGTTTCATCGATACCAAATAACATCTGCAACTTATCGAAGTTATACGGGTATGAGTTATCGCCATCAAATCTTACCGGTTTATGGCCATTGCTATATTCAAATTCCAACTCCCACTGTGTACCATCACACACCGTGTATCCGAAACGCTTAGTTGAATATCGTCTGAGCCATTCACCGATGTGAAGATCCCTAAGTGCGGCTATAAAAGTGTCCTTTGTAAATGGCTCCTCGTTATCACCATCCAACAATGAGAGTGGTTCTTCATCCTCCCATAATTTTGGATAGGCTTTCAATTCATCTGATAGTTCTACAGCATAACTACTGTAGCCACCAAAGAAACCGCCAATGCTAAAGTTAATCTTGCAGATGGCATCCATATTTGCATCAAAGTCAGCGACCTTTTCTTCCGACTTTGATAAGGTATAAGTTCCACCAGCTTCAGCATAGGCTTGCTTGGCTCCTTCCAAGTATTCACGAGTCCAGTGAAGGCGCGTATCTTCACTCGGATGCACAATAGGTACTATGCCATAGTCCGGGCTTTCCATTGTATTTTTAAGACGGCCCATTTCTTGCTTAAGCCCACGTATAACGGTCAGAATCTGTTCTTCAGTTTTTCCTTTGAGATACTCTTCATAGTAAGTATCATTCCTTTCGCTGCGCTCAAGGTGTTGCCGGTCACTTTAATCTGGACTAGAAATAACTTCGCAGTCAAATTAAATTGGACTCAATAAACAAAATCCTGTTGGTCATATGACCGGCAGGGTTTTGTTTATGTATGTCGTAAAATACTAAT
>JBAQLX010000200.1:0-5830 GCA_049302315.1 Desulfosporosinus sp. | reverse complement strand
CTTCTAAAGTCATCGGATATTCTTTTCTCATACGATAATACTACATCTAGTATGTACCTGAGTCAAGCATATACCCAGTTAAAAGATATCGTATAGATTGAAACAAGTCTTCTCCCCAAACAAAGCGATGGCTAATGGAAAGGTTATTTTGAGGATATCTGCCCCGATGAGCTATATAATAACAGTACAATTGAATAGCGTGTCAATCTTGGTACAGCCATTTATATATGGAACAAGGTGTTCCGCTCCTTACCGGCATTTTTACTAGCTAAGTCATATTTCGCCTTAAAAAATGCTATTTTCAGTTGTATACCTTCACCGTAAGCCTAGAACGATAATTTGTGTCCCTTTTCCAGTTGTTGAATCTGCTGTTCTCCCTTTTCGGCTAATTCTTTAAATTGATTAATGGTGTCTCTCATTCTCGGCAGCGCTTCCTGCTTATAAGTACTTATAGAATCCAGCGCCGACATAACATCTGCAAAAGCGGTCTTCAGCGTATCGACGGAGATATTGGCCTCGATGGATTGTTTCTGTATTTCCGTTCCTTGCTCTTTGAGCATGCGCGAGGTATTACTTATGATATTATTTGTTGTCTCATTTAACATTTGGATTTTTTTCAGGACAATCTTTTGATTATAGAGAGCGCCGGCGACCATAACCGAGATTTTTAAAGCAGAAATAGTTACATTTTTGGCCCTTTCCACCCCTCGCATCAGTTCCTTATTATTTCTTATGACAACCTCAATCGCCATCACCCCTTGCTGATTGACGACAATCATTTGCTGCATATCCATGACACGCTGCCGCAAAGGGAACAGAACTTCTTCAGTGACAAACTTAATTTTTTCCGGATCTTCATTCTGGACTTTGGCCGCCTCAATCTGTTTTTCAATCGATTCATCCATCATAATGCCAAGCTGAATTTCTTTCATCAGCTTGATCGTTAACTCCCGCAGCGACTGCTGTTCGATCTCTAAGGTGGTATTGTCGTTTTTCAAGGTTACTTTCCCCTTTTCCAACGAGACAATAATATCAGAGATCACAGAATCCGCTTCCTGATATTTGGCGAAGTAAGCTCTGACAGGGTTAAACAGCTTCCTTAATATCCCGGTCTTCGTAAAGTCAATCAAACTGGGATCAAGGTCTTCTAATTCTCGATGTAATTCCATTAACCCTTGGGCGACTACGCCTCCTTCATCTCCGCCCTTGGACAGGTTCCCTACCGAAATCTGAAGCAAGGAGTTTTTTTGGGCGGAGTTCTTCATCGAATCGGTGCCAAACGACTCAATGGATTGCAGGATATCTTTCTTTTTGGCAAATGAATTCAGATCCAGTGCTAATACCTCCGCTACATTACTTTCCGCCATAGCTTGAAGCTTGGCAACTTCTTCGGGGACTGGTTTGACTTGTTCCAGAACTTCATTCTTAATGGCAGCCTCATTCGCTACTTCCATCGTAAAAGACATATTTCTTCCTCCTCGATTATTTACATTTGCGCATTGAATAGATTCGTAAGTTGATAGACAACATTATCGGTATCCGCATTAATACTTGCCGCCTCATTGATACTGGAAATACTTTGCAAGGCCGTTATATCCGCGTTATAGCCGATTGTATAAATAGGGATTTTAAACGCCTGCACGACGCCCGTAATATCCTCGAGAGAATGACCTCTATTGGTAACCCCGTCGCTCAAAACGAAAATCATGGGTTTAAGATCAGGATTTTTGGCTATTTCCTGTTCTATCATTTGCATGGCAACAGCTATTCCGTCAAAGGTGGCCGTACTTCCGCCTGCCTGTAAATCTTTGACCGCGCCGGCAAATAATGACTTTTGGGTAAGATCAAATTTTCCCAGAGGCAGATCAATATACACATCATCGGAGTAGGATACAAGTCCAACCAAATTATCCTTTCCGATATAATTTTGTCCTTGTAATAATGATTGTTTCAACTTATTTATCGGTTCTCCATCCATACTTCCCGATACATCGGCGACGAAAACGGCACAAATATTCTTACCGGCGTTTTTCTTTTCTTTCCATAGCTTTTGGGCATTGGTTATGACATCTCCGCCAACTGCTCCGGACTCAGATTTGTATTCATTGAGGCCGTTAAATCCATACTCTGTTGCCAGCGTCTGATACTTATCCTGTTGGGTGAAGGCAATAAACTGATTCAATATTTTGGTTTTTTCCGCCGATAAGTCCCCAATCGCATACATAGGACTGTCGTGTCTGACGCCAAAAGGGGTAAATTCGTAGCCTGACTTGATATCCGGCGTATTTAAATAGGTTTGATATTCCAGAATAAAGCCGTCTAATACGCCGGACTTGGCAGAGTCCCTCATTTGCAGCGTTGTATACGCCACAAAGGGAATATTGGTTTGGAAAGTCTCAAATCCTTTGATCGCTTTTTCGCTTAACAAGTTGCTGCTGTCAAAGGTATATAAGGCTGATATCAAAAAGTTTAAACCGGTCGAACTGGCAAATGGATTTGTGTATCCCATCGCTAATTCATTGTTTGATACGGCATCCGTGATCGTCTTGATATTAATGGCGCCATATTTTTTTACAAGCTCGTTTTTCTTTGCTTTGGTGAGCAGGATTCCGGGCACATTTCCAGCCAGTCTTTTTTGCGCTAATTGTGTTTTTACCCCTTGAGATGCAATCATTTCTCCCCAAAGCTCATTAGAGGGAGTAAAGGCATCCGGTAAATATTTTCCCGAGGTTATGTAATCAGTTCCTGTACCGGAAGCAATTCCCCTTAATCTCACAGACACCTTTTTGCCGTCAATCGTGATCGAGGAATTATTAAAGTCTTTCGCCACTTCGGTTAACCAACCATCCGTACCGGTTCCTGCTTTTTCTGTGGATGAAAATATTTCAATATAATCAGGTGTACTATTTCCGACCTGTGCCGGAAATTTGGAGATATCAGGCAATGCGTCTTTTATATCTGTAGACTGCAGATCTACCTGAGCCTTCTCGTGTGTGACGGTATGCACTATCATGTCTTTGACGATGGCCGTCAATGACTTAGCCGCATTTTCTGTGCTTATTTGATTTTGGCTTTTTCCAATATTTTTTGTTATTGAAATTCCCAGGTATACCAAACCAAAAACGATGATTGCCGCTCCAAATATTCCTAAAACTACTTTGGTTGAACTCCTATTCGCCATGCTCTTAACCCTCTCTTCATTTATAATATTTTGCTTGTTTGATCAGATTATCAATTTCGATCATGCCGTCCATCTGCTCAATTTGACCGCTCTCAATGCTGTTCAAACCCGAAATTTCCAGTAGCAGTTTATCCAGTTTGAGCAGTATTTGCTCATTATCTTCGGCGGCAGCTTTTACAAAGGCGATATATTCGTTATAGACTTTTAATTTATCAGCCATGAATTCTTGCGAAAATGTTCTGGCTTCGTGTTTTTTCCTGATAAAATTGTAGTCCTCTTCATCGAAAGCATTTAATTTATTCAAGATACTTCTAATATTCATATAGAATATTTTTTCTACTTCTGTGATAACCGCATCAAATTTCTTGTAGCTGAGCTCCGTTTCAGTAAATATTTGCAGCAAAATCCCGGTGATAGTCTCTTTCTTTTTTGTAATTCTTTCAATTTGATCGAGCAGTAACACAATAGTTTTCTCGAATGTTTTCTTCCCCTTGTGTGTTTTCAGCACCTCACTATAATCTTCCCTGGTTTTAATTTCATCTGTCCGGATTACCTTCTCTTGTCCGACTAGCATTGTATAATTGCCATATGTGAATACGGCGACGCTTAAAAATAGAAATGTACTGCCAAAGGCTGTAGCCAATATACTGGCCCCTCCAAGTTGAATCCCGATCAATCCTGGAGAGAATGTAACGATATTTGCTGCCGCAATACCCAAATTTAGTCCTAATAATTTTATTATTTTATTATCAGTCAATTTCATCAACCCTCACTCACATTATTCTGTGAGAATTTAATTATCCTTAGTGTATTCGCTCTCACCCTATTCAGGCACAAGGCATTTTAATCCATATTTCAGTTATAATTCTCTTTATTTTACACTTATCCTGTCTGCTTGTCGAAAAAAAATAAAAAAGGGCTGAAACAAGCATTCAGCCCTTGCGGATGAGCTTTTTTGGGGATCATTCCCTCGATATCCATATCGATGCCTTTTCAGCGCCTCGTCGATTGTCTGCAAGCCGATTCCCTCCGTTCAGATAGATAGGATTTTCAGCGTCCGCAGGTACGCCTTTACTTCGTCGCCGATCCGGTAGCTCTCAAGAGCTTTCTGGATAGCTTTATTGTGCGTCCACTTCTCTAAACGCTGTTCCTGAATGTACGGTAAAGCCGCTTCATACCGCTGGGCCAAGGCGGTTGCGAAATACCAGGCGATCATCATGTTGACATAGTATTCCTCTGACCGGATACCCACGACGAGCTCAAGCATCTCCGACCGGAAATTGTCATCGAGATAAAAGCTCATCAGCATTTCGATCCCAAAGCGCACCGTATAGATCTGTCCGGATACCAGCCAGATTTTGATTTTTGCGTAGAGCTCGGGTAAATGCTTTTTGAATATCTTCGGGGAAATCAGGTCACAGGTTGCCCAGTTGTCAATATACGGCAGAAACTCGTCAACTTCGGCAACGGCGGTCTCATAATCCTTATTCGTTTCAATCAGGAAGCCGTGTAGGTTGTTTTCTTCATAATAGGCGTGTGGCAGGGTCTTGAGGAACTCCGAAGCCTCCGGCGTTTTGGAAAATTCCTTGGCAAACTAGCGCAGATCCGGCGTGCGGACGCCGATCACGGTTTGCGGGTTCACCGTCGGCATGAGTTTGCAGGCAAACTCTTTATACTTCAGATCCTGCAGCGCGAATAGCTGGCGCCGGACCTCTTCTTCGGTGCCGCTCATATCGTTTTTCCTTTCATCCACTGATTTAGAAAGCACTCTATTTTTTAGCATTCAGAATAAGAAGAGAAGCCGTTCGATCATTTGCGGGGATGCATCTGCAAAGAGCATGGATCGAAATAAATTGATGAGGCCAAAACCGACAAGACCTGTTCCGCAACCACCGGCCATTTGATTCGGGTTCATATCTTTGTTATGGTACTCAGTTATTCCCGGGCCTGCTATGTGGAATTCACCGATGTTTTTCCGGAAGGTGCTGCCATCAGAGCCTTCCTTGGTAAAATGATCTCGTAATCTTCTACAAAAACGATCTTGACCTTGATGCGTACCTATGCGTACTATTCTTTCTAGAACGGTTGGAATATTTTTCCAAATGTTCATTGTTATCCACCAGGTTTCATAATTACTTTTCAACAGAATATCTAATATGCCCATTACCTAAATCTATATATCCATAGTTATTATCATTTAGGATTTTCGTCACCATAGGAATAAATTTTTCCAAGTATCTAATCCCTGAATTCAAGGAAGAGGTTTTCACGCTGTTTCTGCAATATATTGAGCAGAGTGCTGCAAGAGCAAGTAACAGGAAAGATTATCAGGGGGTATGTGCTATTATTCGGAATCTAAAAAAAGCTGGTGGGAAAGAACGGGCCTTGGAAATTAAACAGAAGCTTTTTAACAAATATGCCAATAGACCGGCATTTGGGGATGAGTTATCTAGAGTATAAGAGCTTCACCGGTACTTGTAACATCTCCTGGATTTTTACAAAAAAATGGCATATACTATTGGTAAGAAAGTTAGAAATTACGACTTGCGATAATAGGAGATGATAAACATGTTAGCGGAGTTTCGGGCGAAATCACAAATCACCATACCTAAAGAGCTTGTGGATAAATTGGGCCTTTCCGAAGGTGAC
>JBAQLX010000199.1:0-1695 GCA_049302315.1 Desulfosporosinus sp. | reverse complement strand
AATTTCATTCTAATACTTTCAACAACTTTCCTGTATTCCCTCCTAAATATATCGCGAAAATAACCTAATAAGAAAAACAAAAAAGCCAGAGCGTTTCAAAATATAAAAGTCTCTGGCGTTTTATATATCCCCTTTATGATGTGCACAGGCTGAGGTAAAACTTTGCCTAATGCCATTACTATTCTTTCCCACTCCAGCAATAAGTACATATTTTATCCTCGCCTATCCCGATTGCGGCAATCATGTCATGGATGTTTTGGTATTTCCTTGAGCGGTGTGAAAACTAGCTTACCTCTTCTTTCCAGGTAATTGTATATTTCTGCGTAAAGTGCGACCCCTTAATTAAAAAGTTCCCTCCAAATATACGTCCATGGGAACATAAACACACTAGTAAAACACATATTATTCCTAAAATACTGTATAATGAGCTAAGCGATAACGCAAGCTGTTCACCCGGAAATGTTGCAAGCAGTTTACCAATACTGGCGACTGAGAGGTATTTCCGTTGATAATAAAAGAGATATCCAAAATAAGAAAAGAGCTCTGCCAGAACTGTGGTTTTTGCTATAAATATCTTAGCTGCCTTGACAATCCTGAAGAATGTACAGGTTGCGGTGCATGCGTTGAAGCCTGCCCCGGCTATGCCCGTTACCTGAAACCGGAACGCGTCCGTGAAAGAATAATTAACATTATTATTGATGAAAAGCAATACGAATTTAATGAACAGATAACAATCCTGAAGACCTTAGAAAAGGTCGGCTATACCATTTCACATTTTCACGGGGAAGGACATGTCCATGCTCCGTGCCGCACAGGAGGTTGTTGGAGTTGCGCCGTATTAGTGGATGGTGAGTTGAAACCAGCGTGCATTACGCCAATACGTGATGGAATGAGCATCGATACCAGGATTGAGGCTATTGAGAAACACCCTCCCCTGCGAATGGTTGCGTCCTTTGAACCCCATACAGTTGGGGGAGTAGGTACACCTCACTGGGTGAAAAAGAAATCGTTAAATGCTCACACACGCCGCTATACTGAAGTTGTTGCCTTTACCCAGGGTTGTATTTTACGTTGCCCTTCCTGCCAAAACTGGCCGTACACATATGCCTCAAGGGGTACTCCACTGACACCGGAGCAAACGGCCAAGATACTTGAATCCAAAAGGCAAGCCTATAATGTAGAACGAATTACATTCTCCGGCGGAGAGTGTACTTTAAATAACCGCTGGTTGATTGAACTGCTTGAAAATTTACATAAACTCTGCCCTCCTGAAGTACACCTCCATATAGACACCAGCACCGCTATTTTAACACCGGATTATATAGATCAACTTGTTGCCGCCGGGATGACGGATATTGGGCTGGATATAAAAGCGGCACGCTTGGAAACCTTTGCTAAAATATCGGGTTTAAGTTCACCAGATCTTACCCGTCGGTTATTACAACAAACCTGGAGCAACGTTGAGTATCTGCTGGAGCGCTACCGGGACAGAATTTTTATCGGCCTTGGTATAGTGTATAATAAATCACTCATCACTATCGAGGAAGTCCAGGAAATAGCATCCCGCCTTTTCGCAATTGTCAATAATCGCAAAACATAATGCTTTAAATTTTGGTCATTGCGAGTTGCTCATAAATTCGATTTAATCTTTACGTAAATATAAGCAAGCTTACAGCCATCACCATCATACCGCCT
>JBAQLX010000198.1:0-1895 GCA_049302315.1 Desulfosporosinus sp. | reverse complement strand
CACTGATTCCTGGTAATGATCTCTTCGATATAACCAAATCGGGAACCAATCACGGGAAGCCCTGCGGCCATATATTCCAGAAGCTTGACCGGAATCGCCTTTTGATAATTTAGAGTCGGGAGTAAGGGAACCAGGGCGATAGAACTCAGAGCCAAGATATTGGGTACTTGCTCGTAGGGGATCTTACCTCTTAAACGAATATTTCCCTGTACTAACCAAGGGTTAAAATCTGTGAATTCCGGGCCCAAATCTGCTATTTCGACTGGACCTACAAGTTCGCAAACCGCCTCAGGGTATTTTCTCCTCACCAATGGCATGGCCCGCAGGATGACTTCGAGACCCCGTTCCCGGTTAATTCCTCCGAGGTATAAAATGACAGGAGGTTTGACTTTAACAGGCCGCGGAAATTCGAACTGCCGCTTAAGCGGATAGTTATGGAGGATTTCCCCTTCCGGGTTTTCCTGCCGAAAAAGCTCAGCCATGTGACTATTAACCGTAATGATACCCGCAAAGAATCGTGAGGCCCTCTTTTCTACAAAGTCAACAGTCCGGGCAACAAATTTGCGTAAGGGCTTCGGTAGCCAATAGCGCGTAAGTAAGCTGTCCCCATAATATTCATGAACATCATAAACCACTGGTTTGCGATGCTTTAGGCTTAACCAGAGCGCCACCAGTATCAAGTCCGGATCATGAAAATGATAGATGTCCGCGTTTTCCCGAAGTGCAAGCTGGTAGAGGGATTTCAGACGCCAAATCCGATCTTTTCGAGAGGAAAGCGGTCTGACCGCCTGAATCCGGATACCTTCTTTCACTTCAGACTTTTCATGAGGGGCGATAATGACCACTTCATAGCCAGCTTCGGCCAAGCTTTTGGCCTCTTTATGAAAAATGCGTTCATCAAAGGGCGAATGTGCCGTGGTTAAGATACAGACTTTCAATCGTTTTCCCCTTCTGTTCTGTAAATTATACCCATAAATAGGGCAACTAAAGTCATTAGCTGGAGGTTGTAAAACGTCCCGGCGGTAATGTTATATACGAATAGGGCGAGCGTGACTGCCACAAATGCCAGAGAAAGGAGCATTTTCTGTTCTCGTATCCCTGTTTCGGATCCATAAAAATTCAATATTCTTGCCCTTCGCAGCGCTGCTTTGGCTGGTCGGAGGAAAAACCAGAGATAAAAGGCTAATCCCACAACACCGTAACGCCGGGTCACTAGGGCATATTCGTTATCTACGAGGGTAGTCATATTGCTTTTAGCTGTACCCCACCCTAAAATCGGGGATTGTTTAATAAGTTCAAACGCATTACCCGCCCGCATAAAGTGACCTCGGGCAGATGTACTCTTCTGCAAGTTGGTCGCCTCGTTCATGCGAGACACGAAATCCCGTGGTGAGGTGAAAAATATCGTCAACGTTAAAACAAATAGAACTCCAACTTTAAAGAGAATCTCCTTTTTCCACTGAAATTTCAGCATGGCCCAGAGACTTAAGAAAACAAGTACTGAGGCAGTAGCTAAGAGGGCCGTTCGGGAAATAGTCATAAACGTCAGTTTTATGGCCAGCGCAATCACGAACAAAAGTACCCCCGCACTTAAACGATCAGTTCTCCAGAAATAAAACCAGGTCACAAACAAGGTCATCACCAGAACGGAAACTATACCCATAACATTGGGGTTACCAAAAGTCCCTAATACGCGAGGTGGGTTAGCATTAACAAGGTTATCCAAATGCGACTGGGCAAAAAAGGGCGTTAGCCAGGCATTGACATTGCCAATATTTAAAAATTGACTCCACGCAAGCAAGAGTATAATGCCAAACCCAATAAAAAACACGTTCTGCAATACGTTAAACTCATCTTCTTGTAAGTCTAAGGAAAGGGCTAGCATGATGACTAAA
>JBAQLX010000197.1:0-1963 GCA_049302315.1 Desulfosporosinus sp. | reverse complement strand
TTCCTCCTGCTTTCTTCGGTATTTCTACCGCCAGCACAGGCGATGGAAAGTAACTACCCGAACTCATCCTATTCCAGATTTTGTACAAATTACTCTTCAGATGCTTCTCAAACTCTTCAAAGTCCATACCATCAATTCCGGCACTTCCTTTGTTGGCTCTTACTCGTCTATAGGCATCCATCACTACCTTTTTTGGTATGTTGTACGGTTTGCTCTCTTGTATCAAATCCTCCTGTTTCCAGTTGTTTTCAGCTTCAAGCTGAATGACGACACCCCTTTGCTCCATTACCATTACGGTGACTTCATCACTAATACGAGTGTCTCCGCCCCTGTATCACACATCTCTACTTTCGGCCTCGCCTTTCTGTGGCTTGTGCTTTTTCGATTTGCATTATGATACAGGTTCCCACGTTGCACAATGGTGCCTGTCATATGCTCATGCCACCTTCATACCGTCTGTCAAATAGCCAGCTTTTCAGGTTACCGCTATTCTTATCCCTACCCAGTTCTGAAAGATAGGTTTTGACAGCACTCAAGCTATCGATACTTCGTCAGTGGTTCACTTGCGTTCATCTTCATATAACTTACATGACTGTTTTGACAGCCTTTTCCCTAGTTGCTCACAACCGTGGCTTTTGACCACAGCAGCATAGGGCTGTTTGGTGGATCTACCTGAATAGCCCCCACCGGAGGACCTTCCTCCATCACCTTTGCACCTTTCGTGGCACACCAGAACCCGGCGTGCAGATTTCCTGCACCGGGCTCTTCGGAATTTGACTCACAGCATTGCGTAAGCTTCCAATTTCGAGTACGGTATGGAAAGCTTCGGTTGCAATAGCGGAAACGTTCTCTTAATTGCCTTGAATTTCTCCCAGGTGACATAACCTTTACTGCATCGGGAACTAAGCATCTTTTTCCAGTACTTCTCTATCCTGTAGTAGAACTTAATCAGACTTTTTGAATTGCCAGCCATACCATAATAATTGTAATGGCCTCTTAAGACCGGGTTTATCACCGCAACCTGCTCCTTAATTGAGAAATGTCGAATTTCACGTAGGGTTGTCTGCAACTTAACAATACTTCGCTTAAATCTTGTTTTCTCAGTCTTTCTACCCACCTTAAAATTTCCTTTCCTGTTTCGAGTGCAATAGTGAGTAAAACCGAGAAAATAGATCGTTTCTAGCCTTTTGCCTTGTTCCTTGGCATGCTCAGTTGCAAAGCGTCCAAATTCGATTAGGCGCGTTTTATTCGGCTCTAATGTTAGGGCAAATTTCTCCAACCTTTTCTTCAATACCTCTTGAAAACGATTGGCATCTGAACGGTATTGAAAGCAAACTATGACGTCATCGATATACCTAATTAGGTATGCCTCACCCTTTAGTCTTGGCTTCACTACCTTTTCAAACCACAGATCCAGTACATAATGTAGATAAACGTTGCTTAGTAAGACACTAATTGAGCCGCCCTGAGGAGTGCCAACTTCACTTGCCTGAATTACTCCATTTTCCATAACTCCGGCTTTCAGCCATCGATTTATCATGGAAATAATCCGGGAGTCTCCCACCCTATGCTGTACAAATTCCAACATCCATTGGTGATCCAGACTCCCGAAAAAGTTCTTCGGGTCTGCTTCATATACCCAGCCGATTTCTTTTCCAACAATAATTTCGTTTAGGGTTGCAAGGGCATTATGTCGTCCCCGCCCTGGCCTTCCTCCAAATGAGCAGTTGAGGAAGTCTTGCTCATATATTGCGGATAATACTTCGGCGGTACTGCGCTGCAGTGCACGATCCACTACTGTGGGAACTCCGATTGGGCGCTTTTCTGTTTTACCCAGCTTGGGTATCCAGACTCTTCTGACCGCCGGAGGCTTATAGCTTTTCCGATGAATTGACTCTATAAGGTCTTCAATCCAGAGGTCAAAGTCTTTTAGCGCTCCTTCTACCGTCTTATGGTCTATTCC
>JBAQLX010000196.1:0-4872 GCA_049302315.1 Desulfosporosinus sp. | reverse complement strand
GGGTTTCGCCGAAGCCGCACGTCCCAAAAGGAATTCTTAGCGGCGAAGTCGGAGTCTACCCCCACCGAAGCAGAATAAGGTGTACCTCTCCCACTTGTAGAAGTGGGAGTCTTACGATTGGATAAATTCACGCCCATCATTTAATTACCGAGCGCAATAATCCTAACTGTGATGAAATCGCCCGTACCAGCCCATTATAATAGAGACCGTTTTCCGCCACATTAGCCATCTCACGATCGATATCTACATTGTTTGCATCGTTGCGCATGCTTGTGCTCTGATCCGTCACGACTGACGACTGATTTTCATCAGCTGCACAGCCGGTTAAATGGCCTGGTAAAGTCGTTTTGAGCGCCAAGTTTGACTTGTTACCCAAGGCAATATCCAGGGCAACCTGAAAATCCACATCAGAACGCTTAAAACCAGGTGTATCAACGTTAGCAACATTGTTAGCTAAAACTCTTTGCCTCAAACTGGAAGCATCCAAGCCTTTTTCAAGAACCGTCAGCACGGGAGTATTCAACCATCCAGACATTATCTTACCTCCTCAAAGCATTAGCCTGAGCCGCCATTTCGTCCCCTTGTTGAAGAAGCCGGGCATCCATCTGGTACGCCCTCTGGGCTTGAATTAAATTTGTCATGGCGGTTGTTAAATCTACATTAGATTGTTCGATAGCTCCAGACTTAATTTCCCCCAAATCACCCGTCCCCGGTACACCCGTCTGAGCAGGGCCGGATTCAGGTGTCGCCAAATAGAGACTATTACTAATTTGTTGCAGCCCGTCAGTATTAGAGAATTTGACCAGTTCAATTTGACCTAACACATTTTGTTGTCCATCAACCGTATTTACAATATCCCCATTAGGCTTGACTTGAACTTCACCGGCATCCGGGGGAATTGTCACAGGGGGTTGTAATGCATATCCCTGTCGATTAACGAGCAAGCCATCCTTATCCAATTGAAACATACCTGCTCTAGTATACGTTATATCTCCATTAGGGACCTTCACTTGAAAGAAGCCCTGCCCATCAATCGCCATATCCCAGGCATTACCGGAACTAGTAACAATTCCTTGGGACATATCCAGTCTCTTGCCATGATACAGAGTCCCCGTCCCTACTCCTAACTCTGCACCACTGGGAACTCCTCCGTATAACGATAAATTGGCTGATTTCTCCTGAGCATCAAAGGCCTCTGCCAGATTGACTATACTAGCCTTAAAACCAGCCGTATTGATATTGGCAATATTGTTAGCCAATATATCAATCCGTTCCTGCTGAGTGCGAAGTTGCAATTCTGAAGTTAAGTGCATAATTCTGCCTCCCGTTGAGCCTTCTAATAGACCTGATCTATATTCAATTTACCTTATTGCCGCTTTAAGTCAATAAGCTCCTGGAGAAGTGAATCGGAAACAGTAATAACCCGGGAATTAGCCTGAAAACCCCGTTGGGTAACGATCATATCCGTGAATTCCTGGGATAAATCAACATTGGACATTTCAACCGCCCCTGGAACAATCGCACCACGTCCAGCTTCAGCTGCGGATCCAATTGAAGCATCCCCTGAGTTATTAGTCGTATTATAAAAGTTATTGCCCAGTTTATTCAAACCCGCATCATTGGAAAATTTGGCTATAGCAATTTGGGCAATTTTGTGAGTGGCCGAGGTGTTCCCATCACTGTAAACCCCGGTGATAACCCCAATCTGGTCAATACTAAAACTAGTTAAGGTTCGGGGTGAATTAAGAAAATCATAACCTACGGTATCGGTAACACTTGGCGGTGTGGGCGCACCTGTCTTGTTCGAAAAAGTAATTGAATATTCGCCATTTGAATTATCAGCCCAATAATAATTGGGGTCGTCGTTTACTTCGGCCAAACTCGGCGCCTGAGTATAAATACTTGTCGTCCCGGCAACTGTAGTGTATATTTTCGCGCCCGAAGAAGGCAGATGATCGACAGTAATCTTGTTGCTAGCGGTATCAGCAGTTAGGGGTACAGCGGCACTAACATAACTAATGTACGCACCGGTTCCCGAGGATCCGTCTGTAGGACGCTGATAACCCTCAGGGAACGTAATTGTCCCGGTTTTGGGGTCGAAAGTATATTGACCTGATTTCGGATTACTTTCCACCCGAGTCATTCCATCAATCGTTATGTCACCTGCCCCAATTAATTTAGTTGCTACCATGGTTGTCTTTGTATTGGCATCAACATAATTATATGTGACACCTTCATTGGGCCAATTAGCAACAGTTGCATTTAGCTGGACTTTAGCAGGTTTTATTGGCATGTTTTTGTCCTGTGGCAAAGAGTCTCCCAATGAAAACTTGATAGCCCCATACCCTGGTCCCGTCCAGTTGACCTTCGTCGAATCATCCGCTCCCCAGGAATAACCCTGTACCCGTGCCCCAGACGCCGGGTCTTCTAAATTGCCATCCTTATCAAAACCAAATCCGCCTGCTCGAGTAAAGACTATTTGTCCGCCATTATCCATCACAAAAAATCCTGGTCCTTGTAACATAAGGTCTGTGTCCTTACCCGTCGATTGAGAACTCCCTTGAGTCATGATTTTATCAACTGAGCCTAGCACAGCCCCTAAACCCACTTGAATGGCGTTCGTTCCTCCTTGAGAAGCTGATGGAGAAGATGCACCCTTCATCGTCTGACTGAGCATGGTGGAAAAACTGACTCTGCTCCGCTTAAAACCTAAAGTATTTACATTGGCTACGTTATCCCCGATCACATCCATTTTAGTTTGGTGGTTTTTTAAACCAGAAATGGCCGAATATAGAGAACGCATCATAGCGCATATTCCTCCTCTTTCTTGTCTTGCTTTTTACAGTTTCATTCCAGTGATTAATCAATATATTATCTTATCTTACGTTAATGAAGTTGTAGTTGAGGGTGTTTACGTACCAGCACTAACCGGCTGCTTATCATAAATCTGTGTCACCCAGATCAGCTCCAATTCCGCACTATCTCCATTAGCCTTCTTAATCTGCAGCGTGGGATCACCGGCGGTAGTCCATTTTACTGATTCGACAGTGCCTTCAATTGTGGTCACGCCATCCTTATCTAACCCGCTCACCCATTTCCCGATCAAGGAGGCCCCTTGAGTGAGTGAAGTTTGTTGGGAGAAGTTGGCCATGCTTGTGTTTAGATTTTCTATGGAAGCAGCCACATTATTCATTTGCTCCAAGGAGCTGAACTGGGCCATTTGCGAAATAAACTCTTTGTTATCCACTGGCTCTAAAGGATCTTGATTTTTTAATTCCGTTATTAGAAGCTTAAGAAAATCGTCTTTCCCCATCGTTGTATTCACTACCGTCGTGATCTGACTTCCGCTCGTTGCGCTAGACGTACTGGATGAGGAATTCGTCCCATTAATGGTGGTACTCATAGCTATCGTTCCTCCTAAGCGGTGACATTAATTCGATTATTCCCGTCCTGTCCAAGGAAGAGAGGGTCTATGACCGGAATTTGGTTTTCATCCTCATTAAGGTTGAAGTTATGGTTTAACCTCCTTCGGGATTCATCCCCGCGATGATTCTGTCGCTGTTCTCCGCCCTGTCCCATCTGTAACATGCCACAGTTCACACCTTGGTTTGTAAGGTTTTGGCGCAAGTCTGAGAGTTGATTCTGAAGGAGTTGTCCAGTCGTTGCTTCAGAAGCTTGAATGACAAGATGGACCTGACCATTCTCCCAACGCATAGCAATTTGTATTTTTCCCAAGTCTACCGGATGTAGTTGAATATCCAGCTCCTTCAAGGCCTGATGTCTGTTTAAAACTTGCTCACGAAATGCGGTAGAGATCTGTTCCCATACAGGAATAGCGACTGTTTTCCCACCTGCAATATTCGCTGCAACGCTGTTGCTCACAACCCCGATATCCGTGTTCGAATTCTGATTTTGGACATCGTGTACTGCAGAGGGTTCTACAGACTGCGTACTACGGAAGTCCATTCCGTTTCCCTCCGGTTTCCGCCGAACATCTTTGGGGAAAGCAGTATCTCGTACTTGTGTCCCGACCGGGTCAACATAAGTTCCCTTCAGTTGCTCAATTGGGGGTTCCGAACTACCTTTACCTGTAGGAGCAGTTCCAACCTCGACTCCATTTATTCCTTGAGTCGCTATTGCACTCCCTGTCTGTTGATTAAGCGCTCCAAGCGGCGGTTTAAGCCCCCTCTGATCATTGGGAACCTGACCGTTCCCGGAAACGTCGCCAGTAAACGCCTTCAGGCCCTGAGCGATCTTCGCTATGACCTGTCGAATATCCATTATCCCATTATTTTCTGAACTGATAGAGTTCCCCTTTGGCGAGAGAGATATTTGTGCATTTTTGGCAACTTCATCCAACAACGTCTTCCCATCCTGACCGAGATCCTTTATTCCGACACTTTCCGGGCCAATGAAGTTCCCCTTTGAAGAGAGCGCTTGAATTTCCCCGGAGAGCGCTTGTAAACTAACTGGAACTTTGGGATTCGGAGCGTAAGCCGTAACAGCGCTTTCAGGTTGAAGCGCTGTGGTCCCCTCCACGCTCCTTATTGGTTGACCACCAGTATCGCTATTATTATAAGCCTGAACGAGCTTTTCCATAGCGTGACCTAAATTAAAAAATCCATTAAATAAACTTGAGGGGTTACCCTTGGGAGATCTAATTTCCCCAGAGAGCGCCTCTAATAGTCCTGTAATAACCTCTCTATATTTATCCAACTCCGTGATTTCAGGGTTATCCCCCTGAAGTTTAGGCGTCGCCATCCCTGTCGCCACGTAAACTTCGTCTGAGACCAGAGAAACCTCGTCTAATTTACTCAAACTGGGGTTATTGTTAAAAGATACGACCTGTGCCTTAATCAATTGAGCATCAGC
>JBAQLX010000195.1:0-6582 GCA_049302315.1 Desulfosporosinus sp. | reverse complement strand
GTTCCTTTGGTTTACCACTTTTTTCATCAAACTGATGCTGGATGAGGACTTTTTTCGCTTTAGCCTCCATATAATCTGTGATTTTTGCACCTTCCCTTACCACTGCATCGGCTAAGGTACGGGATTTTATTAAATCGTCATCATCCTGCCATCTTAGATGATTCATAACCTCTACGGTTTTGCGATAAGACATAAAGGTAACCAATCTCAACTCCAAATTGTCATAACATGAAGTGCGATACCTCTCGTTGGGTCCAATCTTTGGGAAAACGTCAACTTTGGCGTTAAACACTGTACGATCCCTGTTAGCTAAGGGCGAAACTCTCTTCCTGCCACGTCCAAGGGAACATATCACTCCGATAAATCTAAGCAGCAAATCCCTGTTTCAATTACTTCTTTTATTTTATCCAACGAAACATATGTAGAAAGTTCCCATATTATTCGTTCCAGACGTTTCTTAAACAGTCCTATTGTCAACCCTAAAATACACGAAAAATGATCTTCTAATGAAGTTCTTACTGCTTTCAGGTGTTTAGCTTTTTCCGGACCACGTAGATCTTCGAAATTCAAATATTCTATCAGTTCTTCGGTCTCTCGAAATGCAAGCACTCGCACATCTTCGTGAAATATGTATTCCATAAGCATATCAAGCTGAAATCCTACAATAGCCCATTGTGCCTTATCTCTATTTACTATGTTTCTAATGTATAATGATTGAAAATCATTTGCCTTCTGCAACAGCACTGGGTCACTCTCAATCTGCTTTACCTTGTTGATGATGGATTTCATATCAGCAAAAAGATTTTCCTCATCGTAGGCAACATTATGGATCCCACATTCTACCTTGGCAACATACTCATATTTAGTCTTTAGGATTTCTCGATTTTTCACAATTTGATCTATATTAGTCCTAAATAGGGTGATCAAATCATAGATTTGTTTGAACTGTTCATCAGCACGTTCTTCTGGAATACCTATTGTTTTCGGTCCAAGTGTTGTCATCTTATCTGCAAATAGATTAAAAAGATTTAGAATATTAAATTCTCTTTCCGTTTCCAATGCAAACAGTTCCGGTTGTCTAATTTTATTAATTTCGTAATTTCCATCTGAAAAAGGAACTCTATTTTTACTTCCTGTCTTCCTTTAGTTGCATAGAGTTCTTTCGCATTACAAACACTCGGTATAGTAACAAAATACGTTTCTAATGCCCCCAGACCAACTTTAGGATTCCTTGGTTCATATAATCTGAACTTACAGTATTCACCTTCTCCATTAAACTCATCCTCTACCTGCCTTAATGACTGGTGGACTTCTTCCCTGGAAGCTAGGCAAATCATGTCAATATCTATACTGGTTCTTTGTCCCGTAATCGGAATATAAAACTGAGTCGCCGCTCCACCTTTTAGAATAATTTTATCTCGCAATATTTCCTGTAGCTGTAAAAACATCTCAAGCTCCCACACGTACAGTTCAAATTTGGCCAGTGAATTGAACCCACCTTCTTTCATGCGTTTTTCTATTTCTTCTCTTGTAAACACTTCTTTTTCAAGAATAAGTTTATCCTCATTAATATAATTCATTGTTCCTCCCTAAGCTAAGCTTATATTCAAAAAACTCCTTTGCTTTTTGTGTCATTTTATTCAAATCTAAAATCCAGTCAATTTCCGTAGCAATTCCCCTATCCCTTGCCGCCTTTTTCATTACTAGCGTCGCAATAGACTTATTTCTTTCCATACTTTCATATATTCTTATCAATTCCTTAACTGATAAGGCATAGTCCAATCTTGTAACCGCATAAAACAAATCTACAAATGCCTTTTCCTTATTTGCAATGTTATCTATTGCAAAAGAAAAGTTTTTTCCTTTCAATAGGATAACCCGCACCTTGTTTCTAAATGTTACATTCTGTAGGTAATACTTCTCTCGCTCGGATAAAACAAAATAGTCTTTATTATTTAATGCCTCTTTAATTTCATCCATTCCATTTTTTTCTACAATTATTATGGTCGGAAACTGTTCAGGAATATGATGAATTTCTCCAACCAGTGCATCCAATCCAGTAATATAGAAATCATAACCAAATTCCATTACTGTTTCGTATATTTCCCGTGCTACTTTTTGAAGATAATTATATCCCGCTGCGCTGTGTTCATCTACCCGATTTAATGAATAATATCCGCGACCAGCTTTATATAACTTTCCTTGCTGCACTAATTTGTACAACCTCCATGATATCGTCTTCCGATTCATTTCAGGAAAAATAGTGTATATCATTTTTATATCCAATTGTTCGCTCCGTTCTAAGTATCCTTTCAAACTGTTCAAAAAGAGTTCATCTATAGTTTTAGTTTCTTTATTTGTGTCCATTCTATTTGCCTCACAAATCTTTTTAAGCAAAATTAAATTTTGCTCATATTATTTTGTTCTATTATATCAAAACTTTTTAAGCAAAACAATTCTTTGTTTAAAAAGTTTTGCTTTATAAACTTGAATAGATTCTACCCATTAAGCGATTCATATATAACCTTACTTTCCATAACATTTTCAGCTATCCTAGATGGATAATCAAATACATTGCTAAATCATCTATTATCATCCAGTTCATCCGTTTCATCTTCTCTTTATAGGTAAACAATCGTCTCTCCGTGCCATGTTCTTAAAAAATATACCATTCAAGATTTCGATGTTTATGCTGGAGAATAAATAATGTCAATTAATGCATGAAGTGTACCCCATTCTGTCAACTCAACCCTATCCCTGAAATCCCGGTAGACATGTTTCCGCTGACAAAAAAAGAAGCTTTCAGGTAATTCTGTCCTTGCGCCATTCCAGCGCCAAAAATCAGAAATCTCTGGAAGCCCTTATTTATTTTCTACCCTTGACATCAATACTACCGTCTCCACATGCTGTGTCCATGGAAATATATCCACCAGTTAACTACGTTACCCTTTACCTCCTTCAATAATACCTTGCATTTCAAGATCGCCCTTTATTAACTCAAAATCTTCTTTTCGCAAACCGGCCTCACGCTGTATTTTCCATTCAAGCAAAGGTAACCCTTCTTTTTGTCTCCTGTGTACAATGATATGACACCTTCGCAGCTGGAACTGCTGTTTTGTCTCTGAAACCTTATCAATAAACTCAGTACAGCAGGGAAGCTTATGCAAGTGTTTTTCAAGCAGTGAGAGATTAGCGATTGCTTTTCCTAATGAAGTTTTACTAATGCGAATTGGTTTTCTCTGTTCAGTAAATCCATTTGTGCTTTCTGAAGCTACGCCAATACTTCATGATCACGTTGATCCCAGTCAATATAATGTACCCAGGGAGTTGGACACGGAACTGAAAAACTAAGATAATAAAGCTATGAGTAAGAAAAGAAAAACCTACAGCCCGGCAGAAAAAGCGAAGATCGTTTTAGAGGTTCTCAGAGAGGAAAGTACACTCAATGAGATAGCCACCAACTATGGAGTCAGTCCACAGCTTATTAACCGATGGAAAGTGGAGTTTATTAAGAATATGCCAGCTGTGTTTGATAAGAAGAATACAGAAGTCGAGCAGTTAAAGAAGGAACATTTATTAGAGAAAGAGGATCTTATCAATCAGATCGGTCAGCTTACGGTCGACGTGAATTGGCTCAAAAAAAAACAGGATCAAGTCTTAGAAATACAGAAAAGAAGGAACTTATAGAGTTCGACAACCTGGAGATTACAGTCAAGCATCAGTGCAAACTATTGGGTTTGCCTCGTTCATCGGCCTATTACAAGAGTCAGGGCGTTGCTGAACCGAGCCAGGAAGAAGTAGACATTAAGAATGCTATTGATAAGATCCACTTTGACGAGTGTTCTTATGGCTGCCGAAGAATACAGAAGGAACTAAGAAAGAAGGGCTTCCATGGTATTGGCAAACGAAAAGTGCGTCGATATATGGATGAAATGGGGATCGTTGCCTTCTATCCAGGCCCTAACTTAAGCAAACGTGACTTGCAGGATCGAACATACCCCTATTTACTGCGAAATGTTCCAATCACGCATGTTAACCAGGTTTGGGGTATTGACATTACGTATTGTGGGACGCCCACAGGGTTCATATATCTCGTGGCAATCATTGACTGGCATTCTCGTCTCATCGTCGGGTGGGCTATGAGTAATACCATGCAGTCGGATTTTGTTATACGAGCCATTGAAGAAGCCATAAAGACCCATGGAACGCCTGAGATCATGAATAGCGATCAGGGAAGCCAATTCACTTCAAAGGCTTATATTGAGTGCATTAAGAGCAAAGAAACTATTCGAATCAGTATGAACGGTAAGGGTCGAGCGAGAGACAATGCGAGAATCGAACGCTTCTTTCGCAACTATAAATGGGAGCGTTTGTATCCGGAAGCTCCTCAGACCGTCACAGAGTTAAAGCAAATGACCAAGAAGTATATGAAGCATTACAACTGGAACCGGCCACACCAATCATTAGAGTATGCTACTCCTAGCTAGCAGCATCTATTATGTTCAGAACGATGCTCAAGGACAAGCAATATGATAACCCCTGGGTCCCGTGGTCTTCTTGACCCCAGAGAGACTTTACATGGGGGCGGCGGATGCTACCCTAAATTAGGGATGAGGCTAACCCCAAAGGAATACTTCAAATGAGCCTCTTCTCTCGCCGCATGAAGCATCCGACGTAGGGTCCCATGTCAAGTCGACCCGAGTGAAGAAAAGGAGGTTAATGCCCGTTACAAGTAGTAAATAAAATCGATTGTGAGGAAAGGAGATTTATCTTAAATTTCTCGAAATTGTGTCTTGACAAGCGGGGGCATTACACAATGTATCCTTTGCCGCCTTTTAAATCAAGTAAAGAACCATCAAGCCGAGTGTATTCAACACGACTATTTTCGTGTCTCTTAACTGGATATCTTGATGGTTCTGTTCAATCTTTTTTACATCATTACAGCCCTTGTAGCATTGTAAAAAAGTTTGAACAGAATTCGTACATATATTCTCTTTTTGGAGCAAATAGCTTCATTTTGTATATAAAAGTTTGAACAAAGGGAAGGAAGCTTCACCTCTAGTTTATTATTGTTTGAAATAGTTTGAACAAAATTATGAGATGATCTCATTTTAGGAGTAGATAAATATTGCTACAGTGATGCTTGGATAACTTCCCTGTACTCACTTTCCAACCGGTAACCGATATCCGCATTTTTCAGTCGATATGACTTGATTACAATATCGTTACGTGAGTAATCATTTTCCTGGTCTACAAATAACGATTGCTGTCCCCAATCGGGGAAGTAATGGATTAGCATTCTTTCTTCCAATTGACTTTGCGTCTCGGTATTCCCATCTTCTTTAATATGACTTACAACGCATCCACAATCTTGTAATCCCTTGCCAACAAGAATTGCTCTATGGCATACAATGGGATCCTTTTCCGTACACATTAACGCAATATTATAACCTCTCTGCAAACCGGCCATAATTCTTTCAATCCCCGCTAGGAACAAATTGCTCCTGCTCACTTTTTCAAAATCAACGTAGCCGTCTACATTGTACAGCGTTAGATCAGAGCGCCTAGCGCCTAATTCTTCTCCCATGAACAAATACCTTAGTCCATTACGTTTTAGGTATTCGCGGATTTTATCTTTATTATATTGACTTGCGTACTTGGAAAAAGGAGTGCTGCGAACATCTACTACACAGTCAATCTCATTTTTTCGCAACTGACTCAAAAAGAATTCGTTAGGATAAACAGAATGCCCAATTGAATAGACCCTATACATTTCCATCCCTCAGTTCGATGTGTTCTTTAAGCCATTGTACCATATTATGGTCATTTACAATATTCTCTAACGATCTCAACTCCAGCAAATTTTTTTTGCGTCCCTTTGCCTTTAACCTTTTGGTTATTTTAGTGCTTGTTCATACTCTATAACTTTGCTGCTAAGATTTTGTTGTAAGCATTATAAATGGTCGCCACAATAGTTTCCACTTCATTTATATTGTTGTACCTGCCATATGAAATGCGAATAGCAGATTTTGCTTGCTGTTCGGTTAACCCTAATGCCATTAGCACATGCGAAGGTTCATCCTTTCCCGATGTGCAAGCGGAACTTGTAGACACACATATTCCCCTTAAGTCCAACAAATACATAAGTGATTCGCCTGTGACACCATCAAAGACGATGTTAACAATTCCTGGCAAACGATTATTCTCATCACCATTAATAACAATGCTCGGTATTTTAACGCGTATCCCATATACCGTTGCTCGAACAAACGTCGATAGTTTATCAGCCATTGCGGTCATATCAGTTATGCTTTCCCTAATTGCATATCCCGCTGCCACAATTCCCGCAACATTCTGAGTTCCAGCACGAGTCCCGTATTCCTGCTCCCCTCCAAAGATCAGAGGAGACAATGAAACGCCATTTCGTTTATAGAGAATACCCGTTCCTTTTGCCCCATTGAATTTATGGCTGGAAGCGGTTAAGAAATCTACACCAAGTTCCTTAACAATGACAGGTATATGTCCGACTGCCTGAACCGCATCGGTATGAAACAGAATACTGCGTCCATGCAGATATTTCCC
>JBAQLX010000194.1:0-3942 GCA_049302315.1 Desulfosporosinus sp. | reverse complement strand
CGTCACTGGCATATTTGATCTCCAATTGGCCGTTTTTTAGACATACTGCTCCCTTAAATTCATAGTAATTTTCACAATGTAGGCATATCATCGGGTCTTTACCCGTTTGTTCCTTGATCCGTTGTTGCCATGTCCTACGTTTGACGATCTTCTTAATTTTAACGATCCATTTTCTAACTTCTTTTTGCCAATTAGACATTAACTTCTTGCTAATTGCCTTTATTCGTCGTGAATAAATCCCGCAATATCTGATCGTTTTGAACTGTTCATCGGGTATGTGTACGATTAATCTTTTGATAAATTCTTCCACAGTTGTGGTTCCCAGTTTTTCTTGTCCGTCCTTTTTATCATGATATCGAAAGGTTACATATTGACCACCATAATCTTCAATTCGATGCAATGCTATGGCTGGTCGGCGCATATACCGGCCTATGTAACCTATTTGTACTTTAACATTCTCCTTCTGTTTCGGTGCATGAACATAGAACCCTTTTCCATTGGCACTATAGGCCTTTTGCAATAAGTGTTGAACCTTCTTCTTCTCACTTTCGCTTAGTGAACGACGTATTAATTTTAAGACAACTGTCTGCCATTGTTTTCGCAACATGGGAAACGGTATAAAGTCGTAGACTTTCCATTCTCCTTGCTTTTTCATCCCTCCCATGGTTACTAGCATATGAACATGTGGATTGAAATTCATTCGAGCTCCAAAGGTATGTATTCCAGCTATTATGCCGGGTGTCATTCTATTTTTCTTCTTAAACCAGTCTTGAACAATCTTTACTGCTTCATCCATGAGGTCTTTTAAGAGTTCTCTATGCATCTGGAAGATTACTCTTAGGCCTTCGTCGATGGTAAATATGACATGGCGATGATTGACTTGTAATACTTCTTCTGCGATCATTCGGCTCCATTCCTCTGTCTCGCCACTAGAACAAGTTGTGCAAAACCGTCCTTTACAGCGAAAAGGCACGAGCTTAACATCATGGCAAGCTTCACAGACCAGAAGTTTGAATCCATGTTTTGGATCCCCGCATCTGTGAAATTTCTCCACCTCTTTTATTACGATTGGTCGTATACGTTCTCCATGTTTTTCTACGAACGTTTCCCGATGCCTATGTTTATCGAAAAATATCTCTCTTAAGATGTTCTCTTTCATATTCTCATAATACCAAATCCGCAAGTAAAGGGGGACCCTAAACTTATACTTTCTGATACGTTCAAGAAAGAGGATTTTCGTGAAAAAACTGCAACGAATATCTGATGCAGAAAAACAGATTATGAAGTTTATTTGGGCAGCCGGGTGCCCTGTGACAACTTCGGAAATTATTCAACATTTACCAGAGGAAAAGTCATGGAAGCAAAACACGGTGGTTACTTTTTTGGCCCGCTTAATAGAAAAAGGGGTACTTAAGGCAACCAAAATAAGCAAAGCAAATCATTATGAGCCTTGTGTAACCGAACAGGAATACCGGAATTTTGAAACAAAGCAATTCATAAAAGATGTTCATAAAGGTTCCGTATATGGCTTAATAACCGCATTGTGTGACAATGGCGACTTAACAAAGGAAGACATTGAAAACCTTATGAAGCTCCTGAAAGAGTAGGTAGTGCTTATGTTGATTAACATTTTCAAGCAGTTGCTTATTATGTCAGTTATAGCCGGAGGGCTTTACCTGATTTTAAAACTTTTTAGTGCTCTGACCCTGAAATATTTTACTGCGGCGTGGCATTATTACTCAAACTTAATTATGTACTCGTTTTTCCTGGTTCCCTATTACAAGATTGTATCATTGTTTGATTTGAACTTTGGACCGACAGCTGAAAATGGACTTGGATTACTCTCGCTCATGGGATTAAACCAACCCACTGTTATAAATCCCGCCGCCGATGATTTAGCACTATTACTGGCAAAGAGTTATACAGCAGTATCCTTTCGTTTTGATTTTGTGCCCCATATTCTGATGACCGGAACGCTGATATTTATAGCTGTCATACTGGTTCAAAATTATCGTTTGAAGCGCCGTATTTTTAGAACGTGCCGTTTAGCAGCAGAAGAACAGACTTTGGGAATACTTTTTACGTGCAAACAGGAAATGGGTATAACCAGAGAAATTCCTGTATATATTGTCCCTCACATAAGTACCCCTTTTCTCTATGGTAACTTTAAGCCACGCATCGTATTGCCGGACATTAAATTCACTGCAGAAGAATTGCAATATGTTTTTCTTCATGAGCTAACGCATTGGAAGTGCCATGATGACTGGTTGAAATATCTGCTGCTTTTTATCAATGCGATCCATTGGTTCAACCCATTAGCCTACATGGCCAGACATGACATTGATCGTTTTTGTGAACTATCCTGTGATGAAAGCGTTGTCAAATCAATGAATAATCAGGAAAGGAGGCGGTATTGTGAGTTAATACTCAATGTACTTTGGAATGTTGCAGACCAAAACACCCAATTATTTTCCGCATTTAGCGATAAGCGGAAACACCTTGAAAGGAGAATTAGTATGATTCTAAAAAGTGAAGGTTCAAAGAGCAAAAAGTCGGTTCGTATACTTGCAATCGCAATGACACTTGTCATTTCATTGCTAGGCACGAGTGCGGCAGTGTATGCCGCAAGTGAAACGATTCCTCAAGCTTTGGTGCAAAAATCAAGTACAAAACTTCAACTGACAGGGTTTGTAGACAACATTAATATTTCACCGGTTTCAGAAACTGCGAACATCTCGGTTCAAAAAGTTAAGGAAGCTCCATATCAGCAGTCGGCATCACCACTCGAAAAACCATCTCTTTCTTCGGTAACACCGAGAGGCACCACTGTGCCCACAATGTTTTGGAACCTAGCTACGAATAACTACAATGGCAGCTTTAGTGGCGTGTCGACTGCAGGTATTTACACAAACTATTACTTCGCCCCCAATTCAAACAACACAATCTATCTGGACGAGAGAGTAACCGGCCAAAACTCCTCGAGTCAAACATACAAAGTTACGCTTTATGACCAGACTAGCGGATCAGCGGTCTACCAGAACACACTTACTGTAGGTGACACGACCTGGACACTAACCTACTCGGGTTTGAACTCCAACCACTTCTACTATGTGAAATGGGAGGCTATCGGCGCCAACATGTTTATTGATGGGACGTTCACAGTGCGCCAATAGGTTGAATGAGGGGGATCGCCTCGACTGTTTGTCTGCTTCGATCCCCTTCCCTATTGCTATATATGCGAAAAAATTAGTTCCTGAAGGGATGTAGTGTATTGATATGTTATCGTTTATTCCTGTTGGTGTTGTGGCGGTGATTGTATATTTATTCATTGCAATAGTTATTGGGTTCAAGAGGCGAATCCCTATGCGGCGACAAATGTTGGCTTTCGTCCTATTTGTGTACTTGCTGGAGGTTATTGCGATAACGCTGTTTCCTATTCCTATAGATCCCGAAATCGTGAAGCCTTTATGCTCGGGCAGCGGGGGAATAATCAGTAACCTGGTGCCATTCAGCACCGTTGTGTTTATGATTAAGAATAATCCGTGGCGCATCAATGCATTCCTAAATATCGCTGGTAATATCGTTCTTTTTGTTCCGTTTGGGCTTCTATGGCCGCTTCTGTTTGCGAATCTGAATCGGGCTTCAAGAATAATTCCACTCGGATTCTGTTCCACGCTGATCGTGGAGGTGAGTCAATTCACCATTTCATCCATTCTAGGTTTTACTTATCGCAGTTTTGATGTGGACGATATGATACTCAATACACTTGGTGTAATTGTCGGTTACGTGCTTCTGCGACTATTTCAGGGATTTATCCGGGGATTACTGTTCAAGTGTCATTTGTTCCATCTCCTTTCATTTCACAAGACCATCTGGAAGCGTAGCCCTTCTCTAGGTTGTTAACACTAAAACAATACTGAAACGTTACAAACTCGCGTTAGT
>JBAQLX010000193.1:0-4544 GCA_049302315.1 Desulfosporosinus sp. | reverse complement strand
GCATCATATTGTATTATAGTTAGGTTGTTCAGCCATTAATTGGCATTAGTGTTAGTAATTGGTTAATCTATCCCGCACAGGTCGAAAAATATGGTGCCTCCTTTTTGACTTTTTAGGATTCGCAGGGCTTTTTCCACAAAATTACGCCTCCCTCCTGTAGTTTTCTTTGTCAATCGGAAACCTTCCAGTATTTTTCCGACATGCCTGCAATCCTTACTTTCATAGGTATGACAATCTGGACGGGCGGCGCGAAGGAGGGCTTGAAAATTTTGAACACATGGTTGTACTCCATATCTATAGTAAAGGTATCCCTTAACTGGATTTTTTGGCTCTGCCTGTCGCAGTAAGTAACATCTTCGATGGTCATTTCCGGCGACAGGCCGGTTTGCTCTTTTAGTTTGTAAAACACATCATATACGGTATCCGATACCCGCCCCTCCAGTTCAACCTCCCGGACCACACGGCGGTAGATATGGTTGAGGTTCAAATATGTGGTGAAAATGCTCAGAAAGGACAGCACTGTCGCCAGCAGCGTGATGATTATAAAGGTCTTGATAATGAGGTCGAAGTAGGAGCTGCCCCTTCTGTCGGATAAAAGCAAAGGGGGAGAAATTCTCCCCCATATTCCCCGGTGCTGCCTGTTCATCTGACTTTTCACACCTCCCGCGTGAGCGGATATGCCTGCTGCGGCTGTCATCAACTCAGTAATCCGGTAATCTTGCTGACAATGCTGTTCCAGATGGTGGTAATGGAGCCCTGGTATAACGTCATAAACACCGCGCCCACGACTACAACAATCAACACCACGATCAGCCAGCCCGTCATCTGATCCCCGGACGGATTAGTCAATACCTTTCTTGCCTTCAAGCCTGCCATCATCATTTTGTTTTTCATGGTTTTCAACATAATAAAATACCTCCATAATCATTTATTTTTCGGATTTGGGTTTTGGGATTTGGGATTTGGGTTTTGATTTTGGTTTCAAAGAAAAAAGGGGGAATCCTCCCCCCATGCCTCCGTGGTCTTTTGAGCTTTTTACAATATTAACTCAAAAGGCCGGTAATCTTGCTGACGATACTGTTCCAGATGGTCGTAATGGATCCCTGGTACAACGTCATAAACACTGCACCCACGACCACGACAATAAGTACAACAATAGCTTTTGTGTACCTTTCGTTTACACGATAGAGAAAATTCCCCTTGAAATACCCCCAAAGACCGGGTTCGTAAAGTGAGTAAACCATTGATTTTACCTGCCGTTCCTTATATTTTTACAAATAAAAAACACGATCAAACTGTAATGTTCAATCGTGTTAATTTAAAATGTATTTTATGCTTTAAACTTCTTTCAGCAAATCCTCAAGTTGCTCCATTAACGCCGGAAACTCTTTTTGAGATAAATTCCAGACAAGCTCCATTCTTAATTCGCCATACCCGTGTGCTACGATATTTCTAAGGTCAACGATCTTTCTCCACTGGATATCCTTGTACTCCGTCCATAACTCCCTCGTCAGTGCGTTGGCATGTTCACCTATATTAAGAAGTGACATTGCCGTTGCCTTCTGATAAACATCATTTTCAAGGAATCCCTTTTCACCAACTTCATTAGTATACCGTATAATATCTTTACATTCGGACATGATCTTTTTCAGCAATTGAATATCCCTATGCTCCATATATCCTTACCTTCTTGTCAATGGTTAAGTAGCTGTTTCCCTTTAAAGGGCCGGCAACCACATCTACCTTGGTGTTCAATTTTTCCTGAATATCAAGCTTAAGCCCTGACATATCAAATAAACTTGCAACCTTTTCATCAAAGTATACCAGCAAATCCACGTCAGAATCCTCTGTACTCTCTCCATTTGCAAATGAACCAAACAAGTCGATGCTAATCACCGGATACGCAGGTGCAACCTGAACCACTGCATCTCTTATATCTGTGATTGTCACGTTCATATCACCTCTTAAAGGCCTCAAACATACTTTAAGGCAATAATTCAATCTCTGATTTTATTATACCCTATAAACTGGTCATAGTCAAAAACGAAACTACCCGAAAGGGTTTTATTACAGCATCCCAACCCCATTAACGGTTACAGAACCAAAAGTTGTAATCGCCAACCAGTTGATAGTTTTTACTCTCCTTCTCAACCGGTTCCAGGAGACAAACAGGAAATGAATACTGCTTTCTGCCCATTCTTGCTTTCACGATAATACCATGTAGATCGTCAGAGTCCTCAATGGCTGTAACCTTAATAATATCTCTGGCTTCCAGCGGACCCGGGTCATCCACAATTTCGGCTTCAAAAGGAAACTGAAGGTGCTCTTCAAGGTAATTTTGCCAAGCTTCCTCAATTTCCATGCCATCCTCGCCACCGTAGTTCCTTACAAATTCATCAACCCTTCGTTCCTGTTCTTCATAAAGCTTTTCAGCACGCTTCATTTCAATGGAACGCAGATTATCCGGGGATGCTTTCACATACTCAATTTCAATCCCGGGGACAAGAAGTTTCAACAGCTTCTTAAACTGACTGATATCGGTCTCTTTCTTTTCCCTTTTTAGCTTTATCACCTCTTCATCGGTCTTCAGATTTATGAGTGCTTTTACGTTTTTTGTGCAAGTAACTCCTTTGATGCAGCTCCATTCGACAAAGAGGCTGTCACTGCTCAGTCCGGTAAATATGAGCAAACCCTTTTCATAAAGCTTTACTTTTGCATTTATCAGTACCACATCCAGCGACGGGTGCTCTCCGAGATAATCAAATTCAAAAGCCCCAAGCTCTTTTCCGTATTCACTTTTTATGACTTCAAACATCCTGTATTCCCTTTCTTGTACAATCCCTTTTTTAACCCATTTGTAACTACTCACCACCCCATGTGAGCGAGATTTGAAAAATAATACGGGACAAATCCTTTCGACTATGTTATAGTAAATTAACAAGTAATAGATCGGAAGGAATCAACTATGAACTTTCAAAATCTCACTCGGGAAGATATTGTGAAGCTAGGTGAAACATCCTCTGAATTGATGGGGGCACTGATCCTTTATCTGTGGGATGAAAACCAAATGCTTAAGTTGCGGATCAAAGAACTAGAAGATCGTCTCAAGCTAAACAGCAGCAACAGCAGTAAACCACCTTCCAGTGACGGATACAAGAAACCAAATCCGAAAAGCCTGCGTGGGAAAAGCGGCAAACAAAGCGGTGGGCAACATGGGCATAAGGCGCATCAACTGCCCTTGAACGAAAATCCTGATCATGTGATTATCCATGCGCTAGACATCTGTGAAAAATGCCATTTTGACTTGAAAAGTACGCTACCCATGGAGGAAAAAATACGGCAAGTCCTTGATTTCATCGCGAAGATGGAAACCACGGAACATCGGGCTCAAGTAAAAATTTGCCCGAAGTGCCACCATCAGAATCAAGCTTCTTTTCCGACGGGTATTGATTATAAAACACAATATGGAGAGAGTACGAAAGCCATATTCAGCTACTTAAACATTCAACAATTGTTGCCCTTGAAGCGTCTGACGGAAACGATCCAAGACCTGACTGGCCATTCTGTGAGCCAAGGCGCTATTGTGCATGCCAACGAGGAACTCCACAAGAAATTGGCACAGCCAGAAGAACAGATCAAACAACAATTATTAGCTTCTCACGTCGTTCATTTCGACGAATCAGGGGTTCGGGTGAACGGGAAATTGAACTGGCTGCATACTGCCTGTACTCCTGAATTGACCTTCTATTTCGTTCATCCTAAACGCGGGAAAGTCGCCATGGATGAAGGAAGCATTTTGTCGGACTATACAGGGACGGCGATGCATGATGGGTTGCCATCGTATCGCAAATATAAGTGCGGCCATGCTCTGTGCAATCAGCACCATCACCGCGAGTTAATTGCGGTGGTCGAGAACGATCGGCAGACATGGGGACAGTCAATGATCAATTTGCTGTATGACATCAAAAAGAAGAAAGAGGAACGAATCAGCGCAGGCTTCGCGCAGATGGAACCGGACACAATCGTTGGATACGAAGCGAAGTATCGGGCCATCCTCGACATAGGACTCGCTGAAAATCCACCGCTACCGCCGCCCGTGGGAAAAAAGAAGGGGCGAATCAAGCAGAGTAAGGCGAAAAATCTCCTGGATCGATTAGAAAACAGGCAAGCAGTACTTGCCTTTATGTATAATTTTGAGGTGCCGTTTACGAATAATGTTGCTGAGCAGGCAATTCGCATGATCAAAACCATGCAAAAGATTTCCGGCTCATTCCGCAGTAAGAAAGGCGCAGATATCTTCTGTCGCATTCGAGGATTCGTTTCAACGCTTCGCAAGCAAGATCTCCCAATCCTAAAGGTAATTCGGGATGTTTTTGCAAGCAAGCCTGTTATCCCTGCGCCACCTCTCATTAATTAATTCGACCTGTGCGCTTGTACGTACCATTATTTTCCATGACCTAGGCACACTTCGCCCTCGGTGAGGATATCAGCTTAAACTCAAGCTCCCTACGAATTATCCAATTCTCATCTTCCTGGTTTAAGAA
>JBAQLX010000192.1:0-5435 GCA_049302315.1 Desulfosporosinus sp. | reverse complement strand
GAGCAGTTGGAAACGGACCAAGAGACTTTCTTTCATGAATTTTCTCAGCGTGTAATCCGTCGTCGTGTTGGATGAAGCACAAGTTAAGAGTCAACATCAGCAAAACGCCTTTACGCGGTAATGAATTTACAACAGTCTTGTGATAATGAGTGAATAGTCAAAGAGGGTCAAACGGAGGGCTCTCTTTTGCTGTCTTTTAGCATAATATAATCCCGCATACTGACTGAATTAGGTATGGACAAAAAGTCAATAGAGGAAATTTTCTGTATAAACTGGTGGTTTAGCGGCAACGTTTGCCGATTTGATCGATCAGAAAAGCAAATTTACTGCGCACCACTCACGGTCGGTGGCCGGTTTTCCAATTCGGATGGCGGAATGGGCTGCCCACCACCATGAGCGTCTTGATGGTAAAGGGTATCCCTTTGCTTTGGTGGGGAAAGAAATCGATGAGGGGTCCCGTTTGATGACGATTGCAGATATCTTTGCGGCCCTAACGGAGGATCGACCTTATCGTCCGGCGATGACTCAGTGTGAAGCGCTAGCGTTGATTGAGCGTGGAGCAGAGACAGAGGAAGAAGAGGATAATGAATAGGGATAGTGATTCATTAAATCGAGAGATTACAAACCGGCGCCATGGGGAGATTGATGTTCTAAGGGCGGTTGCGATTGTGCTAATGGTCCTTTTTCATCTTATTTATGACCTGAAGGAGTTTGCCGGGGTAAGTATTGACTATCAGTCCCCGCTTTGGTTTATTATCGGAAAAGCCTCCGCTCTGCTTTTTATGTTTATCTCCGGTATTTCAAGTGGATTTAGCAGATCCCCTGTTAGGAGAGGCCTAAAAGTGCTGTTCTATGGCATGGGCATTACGGTGGTGACCTATCTGTTCATGAAAGATGGGTATGTTCGCTTTGGGATCCTGCATTTTTTAGGCGTGACAATGATCTTGTCTCCGCTCCTAGTCAGATTGTCTTCATGGACTCTTTGGGGTCTTGCATGTTCTTCCGCCGTGATTGGATTTTGGTTCAAAGAGCAAGTGCTTAGAACGAGCCTCTTGCTTCCATTTGGCCTTAAGTATGATGGGTTTGGCTCCATGGATTATTATCCCCTTTTTCCGTATCTAGCTGTGACCCTCTTAGGAATCCTGGCTTATCGGCATTTCTACGCTCGGCGGACGGAACCACTATTGCCGTTTCGGCTAAATTCCAAACTAATTAAGTGGTTGAGCCAGAATTCATTAGGCATCTATTTATTTCATCAACCCCTACTCCTGCTCATGATTTTCAGTATTAATCGCCTTGAAGTATTCAACAACATTATTAAGCCCTGACACTAGACCATCCATGGCTACAGGGACACTCGTCCATCCTTGGACAGCGGTCCCTTCTCGCCGTCCATGGCTACAGGGACACTAGACCATCCATGGTCGTCGGATTGGCGTTTCTCGTTCTATTCTGGTAAACTGAAATATGTAAAAGACTTAGGCGAGAGAAAGGTTAGGTTATCTGTATGCAGCGTGCGCTTGGTCGGGCTTATGATGAATTACGGACAGTTAAAATTTCACGGCGGTTTACAAATATACCTGAGGGTTCGGTTCTCATCGAAATCGGGGAAACCCGGGTTTTATGTACCGCCAGTGTAGAAGAAAAAGTACCCCACTTTCAGAAAGGCTCAGGCAAGGGATGGGTTACTGCGGAGTACGCAATGATTCCGCGGGCGACGCATGCCCGGACGCTACGTGAGGCAACCAAAGGTAAGCTTACCGGTCGCACGATGGAAATTCAACGTTTAATTGGTCGTGCGCTACGATCTGTGGTTGATTTAAAGAAGCTTGGTGAACGCACAATTTGGCTGGATTGCGATGTTCTACAGGCGGATGGCGGAACTCGTACCGCTGCCATTACTGGAGCATACGTTGCCCTGATTGACGCGGTTCAGTTTTTATTGGAAAAGAAACTTATTCGAACAAACCCAATACAAGATACACTTGCGGCCGTCTCCGTGGGGAAGGTCCAAGGACACGCGATTCTGGATTTAGCGTATGAAGAAGATTCACGAGCGGACGTAGACATGAATGTCGTTATGACTGGCGCCGGAAAGTTCGTGGAAATCCAAGGAACAGCGGAAGAAACCCCCTTTGACCGTGCAGATTTAGATGCGTTATTGCAACTTGCCGAAAAAGGGATTCGCACTCTGATGGAGGTTCAGAAGTCGACAGTGGAAACAACCGCATGAAGATAATACTTGCGACACAAAACCAGGGAAAAATCCATGAACTTCAAGAACTGCTCGTGGATGAGGGTATTGAAGTGTTGTCCTTACTGAATATCCCCGACTGGGAAGAAGTGGAGGAAAACGGGGCAACCTTCGCCGAAAATGCCGCACTTAAAGCCAGAGAAGCGGTCCGGAGAACAGGGCTGATTGCCCTTGCCGACGATTCCGGTTTGGAAGTCGATGCTTTAGATGGCGCGCCTGGAGTATATTCTGCGCGTTTTGCGGGGGAACCGAAAGACGATGAACGCAACAATGACAAACTACTTCAGCTCTTGGAAACGATCCCTGAGGACAAAAGGACTGCACGTTTTCGTTGTGCGTTGGTTATGGCAACGCCTTTTGGGAAAGAATATCTGACTGAGGGCACTGTCGAAGGGCGAATTTTGACCCAACGTCGCGGATCGGATGGATTTGGCTATGACTCGGTCTTTTATCTGCCGGAGTTTGCTCGGACGATGGCCGAGCTGACCTTAACTGAGAAAAATATGTTAAGTCATAGAGCTCAGGCATTTCGCAAAGTGATCCCGATCCTGAGAAAACTAAAAGATAAATAATCATTTCATTTCACTGGTTTCTTCTTGACGAATAGACAGAGATGAGCTATACTGATCAGGTCACTAATCGGGGCATAGCGCAGCTTGGCTAGCGCGCCTGCCTTGGGAGCAGGAGGCCGGGGGTTCAAATCCCTCTGCCCCGACCATGAATTTCCCGATTTTCTCGGCTGAAATGGTACTGGGACTGACAATCGTAATCCTTGAACTGCGCCTGTAGCTCAGTTGGATAGAGCATCTGCCTTCTAAGCAGGTTGTCGGGGGTTCGAATCTCTCCAGGCGCACCAATATTACAAGTTTTATGGTGGGTGTGGCGAAGCGGTTAACGCACCGGGTTGTGGTTCCGGCATTCGTGGGTTCGAAACCCATCACCCACCCCATAACGTAAAAGTTGCATCGGATGCTAAGTCCGATGTTTTTGTTTTGTCAGAGATTCTTCTCAGACTGCTCTCGATATGAGAACTATTGAGGAGAATTATTTTAGACTCTGAAGCTCCTGATTTCCTCTTGGCACATGGGGTACGGAGCAACCGCGTATAAGTTATAATAAGATCATCAATAAATAACCAAACGTAAGTTGGGGGACGATACACTACAGGTTCCTAATGATGTAAATGAAAAGAGGAGAATGACCGATGACTCAGACTATTTGGGACATACGTAATATACGCAAGTATGGCTGGACGGGAGTAATTATCGCTGCCTTCGTTTTACTTATAGCAGCGTTTTTCTACTTGGATAGACGTAATGAGATTTCCTTTATCATCCGAGCATGGGGACTGGGGGGAGTTGTTTTTGCAATTTTCTTGATGGCAGCTTTGTGCATGACTCCAATACCATCTGAAGGGCTTGTGGTTTTGTACCTCAAAATCTACGGTATCTATCAAGGTGTTTTCTTGGCGTGGTTAGGTTCAACGCTCAGTGCAGTCGCGATCTTTATAATTATACGCGTCTTCGGGCAAAAGTTAATGCAAAAACTGATCTCACCGGAACGGTTTGAGATGGTGGATAATTGGGTCAAGGGAAAGGGGTCGCTGGGGTTACTTGTGGCCCGCTTACTACCTATTCCAGCGTTTGCCGTGAATTACATAGCCGGTGTAATGCCGTCAATAAAACTCTGGACATACCTTTGGACTGCCGCGCTAGCGATAATTCCCTATTATGTTGGAACTGCGCTCGTATTTTTGGGCGTCGCCCGGGAAACCTGGATTTGGCTGGTTTTGGGTATTGTCGCGCTAATTTTGTTTTGGGGCACGGGATATGTCTTCAATAAAAGACGAGTACAATGACAATGATATACTCGTCTTTGAGATTGAGGCGAGATGTATGTTTATCCCTTCTATTCTTTGCTTTGCACCAATATACGCCCTTATACCCTAACATGCCCATGCGAGAGTGAACTCGTTCAACAAACGTTGAACATCGAGACTTCGGTGACGGAAGCCTCCAGTGGAGGGTTTCGCCGAAGCCGCACGTCCCAAAAGGAATTCTTAGCGGCGAAGTCGGAGTCTCCCACCACCGAAGCAGAATAAGGTGTACCTCTCCCACTTGTAGAAGTGGGAGTCTTACGATTGGATCAATCCGAACCTGGCTCAGCGAGAAAGGGGATTTTGGTATGAACAAAAAGAGTGTCAAAGATGTCGAGGTGCGGGGAAAACGCGTTCTGGTTCGAGCAGACTTAAACGTACCTTTGGACGAGCAACGATACATAACTGATGATACGCGCATCCGAGCTTCTCTACCCACAATAGAATATCTCATCCAACAGGGAGCGCGTGTAATTTTGGCGTCTCACCTTGGACGTCCCAAGGGGCAGGTCAAGTCAGAGTATTCTTTAGATTCAGTAGCCCAACGTTTGAGCGAGTTGTTGGGGCAAGACGTGCAGCTTGCTGGGGACTGTGTAGGGGATGTAGCCATGGAAGCAGTCAGCAGGCTGCAAGACGGGCAGGTTCTCTTGTTGGAAAATGTCCGTTTTCATGCGGAAGAAGAGAAAAATGATCCGACGTTTGCCCGTGACTTGTCAATGCTTGCCGAACTATTTGTCAACGATGCGTTTGGAACTGCGCACCGTGCTCATGCGTCCACAGAAGGGGTTACCCACTATCTTCCTGCCGTTGCAGGTTTACTGATGCAAAAAGAAGTTGAATTCATGGGCAACGCTTTGGAAAGGCCGGAACGACCCTTTGTGGCTATTATCGGCGGCGCCAAGGTGAGCGATAAGATTGGCGTAATGGAAAACCTCCTGGAAAAGGTCGACGCCTTGATCATCGGGGGAGGAATGGCGAATACCTTCCTGAGAGCCCAAGGGATTAATGTGGGTAAATCCCTTCTGGAAGTGGAAAAAGTGGCCTTGGCAAAGCAACTCATCGAGAAAGCCAAAGCGAAAGGCGTGGCATTAGAGTTGCCGATTGATGTGGTGGTGACCCTTGCCTTCGAAGCCGATGCTCCTCACCGTACGGTGAGTGTGTCTGAAATTCAGGAGAATGAAATGGCTTTAGATATCGGCTTGTCTAGTGCGGAGAGGTTTGCCGCCCGAATCTCGACCGCTCGGACTGTGATCTGGAACGGTCCGATGGGTGTTTTTGAAATGGATGCCTTTGCCAGAGGTACAG
>JBAQLX010000191.1:0-2240 GCA_049302315.1 Desulfosporosinus sp. | reverse complement strand
TCTTTTCCTCCCAAAGGGGACTGTTTCCTCCCAAAGGGGACTGGTGCTCCCCGAAATTTGTCGAATACCTCATCTAACAATCACGCTCGGTAGGGGACTGGCCTTCCCGCAATTTGCCGAATCAGTCTTGGAGGGTGCTGGAAAGGACTTCTAAACAACGTTAATCTATCCTGAAACACAATATCTTGATGATTGGGCCGCCAGGCTGTAGTAAATCGCTTGTTTCGGCGATGAATCCCTGTCCGTGCGGATATTACGGGCAACCTAGGTGCCGCTGTACAGATTATGAAGTGTTAAAATATAGGCAAAAACTTTCTGGGCCATTTCCTATCTCATGTGAGAGAAACAAACTGTAAAAGACAGGTTTACATCTAATTACATTGACATCAGAAAATTTCTAAATTACAATGAACTTAAGTGTAAAAGAAACATTGGTAATTAAGAAGAAAGGAAGTTTACATATGAAGAAAATTATCAGGATTACAGTATTATTATCTATGTTAATTTTAGGGCAAACTTCCATAGTTTATGCAGGCACTACAGATTCGGGAGTTTTAAACTTCGAAGATATTAAAAGTATAATCATTGAACAAAATACTGATGTTAAAATTAATCAGAATGACAGACTTAAGAGTCATGTTGCCGAATCTTATTTGAAGAAGAATATTAAAGACTTGAAAGATGACCTTGAAGATATTAATGATCAAAGGGACAATGCAGGGGGCAATCTTCGTATTGCCCTTGGTGCTGAAAAGCGTGCCATACTGGATGCAATTAAGGAATTAGAGAGAAATCTGGAAGATTTGCCATTATCAATTAGTAGTACAGACGTTAAGGCCTCTATGAGTGATGATACACAGATTCGGATTGCCGAAGGGGCCTTTATTCAATATAATGGTTTAGAAGTGGCTTCTTCAGAGCTTTCCAGGAGCATAAATACGGTTCAAAATCAATTAGTTGTCATGCAATTGCGTGAGAGACTGGGAATGGTATCCCATAATGAAGTTGATGCTCTTAAAACTCAATTAATGGATATGCAAACAAAACTTGAGAGCTGCAAGTTACAACAGGAAGAATCAAAGCGTGAATTAGGAAACCTGCTAAATCAGCAGGATGATACATTAGAAATCGGGAGCATTCCTGTAACTAATGAAGGATTTGTCATAGAAGATAAAGAAGCAGACTTAAACAAGGCTTTGGAGAATAGTTATACGATCAAATTACAGGAAGAACAGATTGTGAACCTTCAGAATACTCTTACTAGGGCTAAAAAGGATCATGGACTCTCATCAAATGAGTATAAACAGGTAAGTTATGATTTAGATAATGCGAACTTAACGCTTGCCCAGCAAAAAGATACATTAAAATCAGATTACTCTACTATAATTGACGATATTGTTAAAAAGCAGAGCTGTCTTTAATTAGAAAAACAAATACTTGAGGATAAGAAAGTCGCACTGTCTGAAGCCAATGTCAAGATGAGTTTAGGGCTAATTTCTCAGTTGGATATGGATAGTATAACACTCGATTATTAGCTGCAGATGCAATGAAAACAAACCAAATAGAATTATTTTCCGCAATAATCGGCTATAATTGGTTTTTGAACGGGATGCCATATACCTCGTAAAACGATGGCAACGTAAGAAGCTTGAATGTACGGGGCAGAAAGTATTTGGTCACCACAAATTATGACCCAGCCAGTCCAATAGAAGAACATCCACGAACGATATCCGTGGATGTTTTTTGACTTGTGTAATTAGGATCTCCAAGGGGGCCTTTTATTGGTTATTTTCCTTGCTGGTTTCAATGATGCTCTATAAAATGCGCTATTTTTTCAATAAGAAGTACCGATTTTGTAGGGCAGCTGATGCAAGGACACATTCGGGCCGAGGTTGTCGGGGATGCCGATATTTTCCTAAAGATGGTGGATTTAAGGCTGCGGTAGGAAGGACTAAAGGATCCTCTGAAGTTTAAAGGGGTGGTAAATTTGTTTTTTGGATTGGGGTTTAAAGATAAGAAAACAGTTAAAGAACTTCGAAAAAACCAGAACCTTACAGCCAAGGAATTAGCAGACAAGCTTAAATTAGATACGGTAGACATCTTGAAGATCGATGATCAAAGATTGAGAGATATATCAGAACCGCTGAGAAGCAGACTTACACCTATTCTAAGGGGCGACTATATGGACAATATGACTTGGCTTTAAATGGATGATGCGTAGGATACTATCCTGACAACTC
>JBAQLX010000190.1:0-2686 GCA_049302315.1 Desulfosporosinus sp. | reverse complement strand
ACCGGGTAGTGAAAAAAATCAGGATTTAGTATTAGCCAAAAAATTAGCTCAATTAAATGAGGGTAATATGAATCTTGAAATTGATACAAGAGCGGATACGATTAATAGCAAGATTATTGGATGTTTGAAAGAAGCCGGATTAAGCAAGGTGTTCCTGGGAGTAGAGTCTTTTGAACAAAGAGCATTAAATATATTTGGCAAAGGTGTGTCGGTTAAGACTAATTACCAGGCCATTGCGATTCTAGAAAAAGCCAATGTCGATTATATTTTGGGAACTATTCTTTTTAGCCCTAGAAAGACTATCGAACAGTTCAGCCAAGAACATGAAGTGCTTAAATCAATTGGTTATGAGCATACTCAGATGCTATTTAGACTAAAAATGTACCGGGGTACCACCTTAGCGGAGCAGCGAGATTGTCATGGACGTGGAATTAAGGCGGAGGAAGATTATGGTTGGTTATTCGAAGACCCACGTATGGATATGTTGTGGAAGCTTGTAGATAGCTGCAGGTTAGCCTTGCTTGATATTGTATTTATCGATTTAACGCAAATGTTCCATCTAGGAAGACTTTCGACAGCGCAATTTGAGCGAATGGCAAAACTAGTATGTAGCCGAATAGCTAGGAGTATTGATGATGCGCTATATGCTTTGAAAGATGGTCAACTGCAGTTAGGTGCCGAGTTCATTTTGATTCGTGATAAGTTGTTAGCTGATATTTCTGATTTCCGTGATCAAACAGTTCTAATTAATTGTTGATAAGGAAATATTATCAACGAAATCCGAATTCAATTCTATTAAATATTCTCACAGGCCTTGAATTATCTAGGAATGTTGGTTCAAAATAATTCTTCTTCACACTTTAGATAAAATATGCTATCTTAATACTAAAGAATATTATATGAGAAGGGGATGACATATATGGCTAAAAAAGTATTTAAGCCGCAGGTAGAGATTTTTGACGCTTTTAAGAAACCTTTTGCAGATGAGAACAATAAAGTTATTTCCGTTAATGCTGAAAAAACTATGGCATGTTGTGCTTGTACCGCTTGTACAGCCTGCCGATAAGAGTATAACCGAAAGAAAAAAGCCTGGGGTATACACCCGGGTTTTTTTATAGGGAGCGATAAATAGAAAATGCTTATTCAAAGACCAGCCGCCCCTTTTTATGTTCAATTTGAGTTAACGTTCGCGTGCAATCACCATTGCTTTTTTTGTTACAATGAAATGGGTAAAAAAACTGCTGGTGAATTATCTTTCAACGATATTAAAAATATTTTGGATCAACTTCAGATAGCAGGGGTATATTCCATTAATTTCAATGGCGGAGAACCGCTTTTAAGAAAAGACTTTTATGAAATTGCCCGATATGCACATGGACTTGGTTTTGACCTGCATCTAAACTCAAATGGGACGTTAATCGGAGAACGTGAAGCCATTGAAATCGCTAAATATTTTCCAAGTGTATGTGTCTCTGTTTTGTCCTCTGATCCGGAAAAACATGACAGACTGACGGGATGTTCAGGTGCATTTGCAGATGTATCAAGGGGAATAGAGCAACTATTGAAGCAGAATGTAAAAGTGGAAATCAATGTTTGTACGTTTAAGAACAATTATAGGGAACTTTATGATATCGCAAGATTGTTTGCCAGAGAAGGAGTTCATGTTTTTTGTGTAACCAGATATATACTTTCTAATCCTGCGGAAAAAGGTTCACTGCTTGGTAAAGAGGAAACAATTGAAGTATTGGAATTGCTAGAGAAAATATCGGATGATTTTCCGACATATAAAGAGGTGAAGCTGCCAGGTCCTGTACCTTATTGTGAGCTAAGCCCGGAGTACACTAAGAAGCTTAAAACTTGGAATACACCTTGCCAGGTTGGGTATGGTTTATGCCGAATTTCACCTATAGGGGTAGTGACTCCATGTCCGCTTTCTGAGGATGTAATCGGAGATTTACGCAATAGCTCCTTTATTGAAATATGGAATTCGCCAGGATGGATTCGTTATGCTCAATGCGAACATCTTACGCAATCATGTATTCAATGCAAGGAATTACCATCGTGTCGTGGGGGATGTGTCGGATATGATGGAGCTCTGGAAAAGGCAGGTTTGACTCCGGATACAGAGAAATGGAGACTTGGATAATGTTTAAACAGATACCGGTAACGAAAGTAGAATTGGAATTAACGGAGGCGTGTAATCTTCAGTGCCGGTTTTGTTATAACTCCTGTGAACCGGCCTATTGTCGGAATGCACATACGATAATAGACCAACTTGAACGTGGGGGCGTTCTGGAATTAGTTCTGACGGGCGGTGAGCCATCGGAGCATCCTGATTTTTTTAATATCTTGCGGTATGCTTGTGAACGTATTCCGCGAGTAATGGTTCAAAGTAATGGTGTTAATTTTGGGCGTAGGGAATATTTTGAGCAACTTGCTGCTGAACCAGTAGCCTGTGTAAATTTTTCACTCCATGGGTTGAAACATACTCATGAGAACCTAACTCAAATTAGGGGAAGCTTTGAAGCAACTGTTCAAGCAATTCGCTGGTGTTTGGCAGCGGGGGTTAGGGTAGCAAGCAATATGGTGCTAACCGCAATAAATTCGAATGATACAAGTATTAAAGAGCTGGTGTCCCTGCATGCTAGTTTAGGGATGCGGGAGATGACGGTAACAAGATTTATTC
>JBAQLX010000189.1:0-8212 GCA_049302315.1 Desulfosporosinus sp. | reverse complement strand
AGGCAACGGCTGGGTTTTGGCGGCGCTCAAATTGCAGAAGCAGCCGCAGATGGGTCTGAAGCCCCGGCAAAATCTGTAAGATCTGGTCTTGACCAATTGGATGCGAGTCTTCAAAAACTTCCTCCCTGTTCGTATTCGGGAGAGTATGCTGCACGCGTTGTGCCCAAGCCACTAGGGCTCCCACCAGGAAATGTAACCAGGGATCAAGCTCAAGTTACAGCACGGGATTTCTTAAGCAAGGTAGGTTTTACCAATATTACGCCGGTATCCGCGGGGGATTCACAAGGCGAGTTAGGCGGGTATACATGGAAATACAAAGAAGCTTATTTGGAAGTCAGCAAGCAGGGTGGGGTTGTAACATTTTACCGGGATCAGCGTGCTATTGAACCTCGGACAATGAATATTGAAGAAGCCTCAAACAAATCAAAGGCGGCTTTACAGGCGTTAGGCTGGCAATTGAGCCTAACTTCAAGTGAGGACTATGGGGCATATGTTCAATTCGATTTTGTTGCAGAAAAAGAGGGTGTAAGGATTTACCCGGATAAAGTAAGGCTGATGATCGCTTTAGACAACGGTCAGCTAGTAGGATTTGATGCAGTGCCATATTACGCGTTCCATCATTCGCGAACCTTCCCGGCTAAAATAACGCTGGATCAGGCGGCTCGGAAATTACGTCCCGATTTCCAGGTATCGGAAAGCCGCTTGGCGGTTGTCGCTAAAAGCGGGAATCAAGAGGTATATTGTTATGAATTTTGCGGTCAGTATCAGGGAGAGGAATATCTCATCTACCTAAATGCTGCAACGGGCGCCGAAGAGAAAATCCAAAGGATTCTCAAGACTCCACGCGGCGAATTTCTCCAGTAAAAATAGGAGCTTGAAAATAGGAGCCTAAGAATAAACGAGAGGAATTCTTTCCTCTCGTTTATGTAATTTCGTTTCAAGAAAAACCTTTCAGCTTCACTTTTGCCTGGCAACCCTATCTTAAAAGGAGAGCTGTTACTTTAGTTGGCTAAATTCTCGTCTGGTCGCAAGGTAATGGTCGATCAATCGGTTTTACTGTTCCTTATAGTAATGGTAATCTTTAAACTTCCATTACATAGCCTGTTATGACTTTTCTAATTTAACTCTGAAGCGTGTGCGACCGTGCCAAGACACTTCCTCCGATTTCCTTAAGAAGGAGCGGGCCAGTGCAAAGAAAAGTGACCTTTGGTAGAATGTGACTTGACAGTCCATGGGGGACGTATTAGTCTGGAGTATGATCTGTTTGTCGATGATAATCTGGTCAGATATAATGGGCTGTTGCTAAATATAAAGGAGGATTTCTCCCAATGAGTCTCTATGAGAGTATAAAGAAACGAGTTATGAATCAGTTGGCAGAAGCCGCTCAAATTGCAAAAGCGGTCGGTGAGTTAAACTTTATAGAATTGCCGAGTTATGTTTTGGAAGAACCGAGGGAAAGGCAACACGGAGATTTGGCAACAAATTTGGCCATGGTGTTGGCCAAACAAGCGAAACGTTCACCTCGGGATATAGCCGCTATACTGATTAAACACCTGGACACGACAGGGACATGGATAGAATCGTCTGAAATTGCCGGGGCTGGTTTTATTAACTTCCGCTTAAATCCTCTCTGGCTGACGGATGTCATTAACGAGGTGATAGAAGCCGGAGAACGCTATGGCCAAGTGGATATTGGAAAGGGTCAGAAGGTTCAGGTCGAGTTTGTAAGCGCAAACCCCACTGGGCTGCTGCATATGGGCAATGCCCGCGGTGCGGCACTGGGTGACAGCCTCGCTTCGTTACTCTCTATGGCCGGATATGAAGTCTCCCGCGAATTTTATATTAATGATACAGGGAATCAAATTCATAATTTTGCCTTGTCTCTGGAAGCAAGGTATCTGCAACGCTTGGGCCAGGATTCTCCTTTCCCCGAAGGGGGCTATCATGGCGAGGACTTGATTGAAACAGTTAAGGGGTTAATTGCCAAAGTAGGGGACAAGTATCTTTCAGTGGAACCGGGACTCCGGCGCGAGTTTCTGGTGAGGTATGCTTTGGAAGAAAAGATGCAGGACATCAGGAAAACTCTTCAAGATTTTGGAGTGGAATATGATGTTTGGTTTAACGAACAATCCCTGCATGACTCGGGCGCTATACGGTCAACCTTGGAAGAACTTGAGGAAAAAGGATACATTTACGAAAAGGAAGGCGCGCTTTGGCTTAAATCCACTTTGTTTGGAGACGAAAAAGACGAAGTAGTGATAAGAAGCAATGGAACGCCGACCTATTTTGCTGCAGATATTGCCTACCATCGCAACAAATTTGAACGTGGATTCACGCGGGTCATCAATATTTGGGGCGCTGATCATCATGGACATGTGGCCCGGTTGAAAGGAGCGATGTCTGCCTTTGGGTATGACAAAGATAATCTTCAAGTTATCTTGATGCAACTCGTGCGGCTCATCCAAAACGGAGAAGTGGTAAAAATGTCCAAACGTTCTGGTCAGTACATCACGTTACGCGAGCTGATGGACGAAGTTGGCAAAGACGCAGCGCGCTTCTTCTTTAATTTACGAGATCCTGACTCTACCGTAGACATTGATCTCGATTTGGCGAAAGCGCAGTCCTCAGATAACCCTGTTTACTATGTGCAATATGCGCATGCTCGAATGTGCAGTATTTTGCGGCAAGCGGAGGAACTTGGAGATACTGGAACCCCTCCGAGTGAAGAAGACTTAAAACGCCTGGATAGCACAGAAGAACGGGACCTGCTCAAGAAGATGGCTGACTTGCCGAGCGAGGTTAGCATCGCTGCACGTCTCATGGAACCCCATCGCCTAGCCCGTTATGTACTTGATTTGGCCGCTCTCTTCCATACTTTCTATAACAGCCAGCGTGTACTCATTGACGAGGAGGGTCTGCGCAGGGCTCGTTTGAGCTTAGTGGGGGCCGTGAAGCAAATTATTAGCAATGTGTTGGGAATACTAGGCGTATCAACTCCGGAAAGAATGTAGCCAGGAATAATTTTTTTTAATGTTTAAAGAAACGACAAGCAGGAAATATTTAGGGGTGGGCCGAATATATTGATATTCAAAACGACGAAGGGCGGTGGAGCTGTGACCCACTCTTTAACCAGAAAAGACAGACCAACAGAAGCAGATATAGCTTATGAGGTACTGAAAGCTCATGGCAACCCCATGCATTACCATAATTTAATTGAAGAAGTACTCCGACGCCTGGATATTTCTCAGGAGGCCATTCGGATTGCGGCGGCACTCACCCAGATCAACATGGACACTCGATTTGCGTTTCTCGGACGTGGCGAATGGGGTCTGAAGGTATGGGAGCCCGCCAAAATTCCAAGGCGGCTGGCGCCTATTTCCATGATGAATAAAGCATCATCTGAGGAGGAAGATAAATCAGATCCGGAAGAATTGGATGAAGACGCCTTAGATGAAGATGCCTTAGATGCCATAGATGAAGATGTTTTAGAAACAGACGAAGTTTTTGATGAGACGGATGAGGGTCAGCGCAGAGAAAAATGGTAATCCAAATTGCTATAATCATTGAGTGTGCGACGCTACTACATTCACTTTCCGAGAATTGCAGTTAAATGCACACGTATCTTCACTGCGGAGAATTTGGAGATGATCCGGAGGGATGATACCAATCGGGCGCAAATTTCACGGGAGGTTTGTCGCAGGCTCGGGTGGCTAAAGCCAGACGGAGGACTCAAAGAGATGAGTTGCCGTGTGGCTTTGCTTAGGTTGCACCGCATAGATTTATTCAACTTACAAAATTCACATTATATTCTGCTTAGCTCCGCGATCAGAGGGGCTAAAATGATGTGTAGTGGAAGTCATTGCCTTAGGAACGGAGTTTTTCGCAGACGGCGACGCGCGTTACATCACTGGCCAGGTTGTCTATTTAACGGCGGCAAAAGCATTTACAGTTCACTTTCAGTATAGTATAATTGGACAGTGAGGGGGTGGGAGCGTGCTTTTTAAGCGTGTGGCCATGATAACCGGTTCAGGCGGCGGAATTGGTGAGGGCGTGGCCAAAAAACTAAGCGAATTAGGAGGTAACGTTGTAATAAAAGATGTTGACCAAGTAAAAGTAGATCGTGTGGTTCAAGTAAAAGTAGATCGTGTGGTTCAAGGAATTAACGATAATGGCAGGGAAGCCATGGACATAATCGCCGACATAACCAAGCTTGATGAAGTTGAAAACATGTTTAAGGCTATTATAAGCTGGTTCGGAAAAATTGATATCTTGGTCGATAACGCTATTCAACTTCCAAAGGGGGAGTTGTTAGTTTGACCAAGACATTGACTTTGGAGTCAGGTAAGAAAGGAATTACGGTTAATTGTAGTGCTCCGGGTTTAATCGAAACTTCCTTATGTGAGACACTACCGGATGATGTTAAGCAGCGGTTGCTAAAAGCGCAACCCACAGGCAGAATTGGTTCCCCCAAAGATATAGCCCATGCAGTAGCGTTCTCTGCTTCGGATGATGCGAGCTATGTTACCGGACAGACTATTGATATTTGTGGAGGTAAAAGTCTGTTTGCTAATATCGGCTAAAGCGAGTAGACATGCGAGGGGGGTGTGCTAATGCAGAAGAACATATCGGAGGGAAATGTTATTAATAACATGCGGATAGTCGAACTTGCCGGTGAATTAGGAGCTTATACGGGTAAGCTCTTTGCGGACTTGGGGGCTGACGTAATTCGTATTGAATCTATGGAGGGAGATCCTACTCGGTTTGAAAAACCCTTTTTTAAAGAAGTTGCCGGAATGGAAAATAGTCTTAGGTATCAATATCTAAATACAAATAAAAAAGGGATTGTTCTGGATATTGCATCTCCCGAAGGGAAAGAGGTCTTTCTCAAGCTAATTAAAACAACCGATTTGTTGATTGAAAGCTTTCCTCCTGGGCATCTTGAAAGTCTGGGCTTGGGGTATGAATTACTTTCTGTGATCAATCCAAAACTTGTGCATACTGCCATTACACCCTATGGTCAGTTCGGTCCGTATAAGGACTATCCTTTTTCTGACCTAACTTGTTTGGCTATGGGCGGTATGTTATATCTAGCTGGTACTGGGGACGAGAAGCCAGTTCTGGCTCCCGATAAACAATCCTTTTTTCAGGCGGATTTGTATGCTGCCTATGGGAGTATGGTGGCCTTAATTAACGCCGACATGACCTCGGAAGGGCAATATGTTGATGTGTCCATTCAAGAGAGTGTTGTCACGGCACAAGAGAACGCCATTCAAGGATATGATTTGGAAGGACGGATTCGCCGTGGAATAGGCTTGGCGGAAGCTGGTAATGGAACCTACAAATGTCAGGACGGTTTTGTATATATTGTAGCATCTATGGGAAGCAATACTTATTTATGGTACCCCTTAGTGGACTGGATGATTGAAGAAAAAATACCGGGTGCTAAAGTTTTACGGGGCGAAGAATGGGGAACACCGGAACATCGCAAAAAAGAAGAGTCGATTAATTATTTTAAAACAGTTGTTGAGCAATTCCTGGTAAAATATACTAAACAAAATCTTTATCAAGAAAGTCAGAAGCGTAAAGTCGTGATTTATCCAGTTAACACGGCAAAAGACGTATTTGAAAATCCTCAATTCTCTTATAGAAATTTTTTCAAAGAGATGTATTCGGAGTCAGTGAACGGTACAATTACTTATCCAGGGTCTCCTTACTATTTGGAGAAGATACCTTGGGAGTTAAGGAGTGGAGCTCCTGCTTTCGGGCAACACACCGCCGAAGTGTTAAAACACTTGGGTTACTCGGCGGGCGATATTAAATCCTTTGTAAAACGGGGTGTCAGCTATGTCAAATAAGCAGCCTTTGGAAGGTATCAGGGTTTGCGATTTTTCCTGGGTTGGCGCTGGTCCGTCCACTACCCGTTTATTGTCAGTATATGGAGCAGATGTAATACGGCTTGAAAGCAAGACGAGAGTGGATATCCTTCGTCTCATGGGGCCGTATAAAGACGGTATTGCCGGTATTGAGCGTAGTGGTTATTTTAGTGATCGTAATGTTAACAAAAAAAGTGTCGATATCAATATGAAAAGCCCTCAAGCTAGGGACTTAGTCGTTAAACTGCTTAAAGAAAGTGATATTATAATTAACAATTTTACCATGGGGGTCATGGAAAAATGGAACCTGGGCTACGAAGATGTAAAAGAGATTAAGCCTGATATTATTTATGTTGCTATGCCTGCTCAGGGTTCAACTGGTCCCCACAAGAGCTATATGGGTTTTGGGGTAGCCATGAATGCGTTGGTGGGTATAAATTATCTCACTGGTTATCCGGATAAGATACCCTTTGGCGTGGGAACGAATTATCCTGACCATGTACCAAACCCGGTTCATACTGCTTTTGCTATTATGATAGCGCTATTGCACCGGCGGAAAACAGGTCAGGGACAGTTCATAGATGTTTCCCAAACCGAGGCAACTTTGGCAGTGTTACCTACGGCAGTCATGAATTATGCGGCAAATGGTAAGGTACAGGAGCGACTGGGCAACCGGGACCTAAATGTAGCTCCTCATGGGGTCTATGCCACTCAAGGCGACAGGAGGTGGATTGCTATTGCTGTTTGCAATCAATCGGAATGGGAGGCTTTAATAAATGTGATGGGAAACCCCGAATGGGCGGACAGCAAAAAGTTCTCTTCTACGGCTAATCGTTTGGCAAATCAGGATGAACTTGATCGGATGATTGAAGAGTGGACAATTAACCATGAAGCTTATCAACTAATGGATCGATTGGTACATGCTGGGGTTAGAGCCGGAGTTGTGCAAAATTCCAAGGATTTGCTGGAAGATCCACAGTTGAATGAGAGGGGTTTTTGGGCTTATCTAAACCATCAGGAAATGCGCAGGCATGTATACGATGTTTCACCGGCGCATCTGTCCAAAACTCCCGCTCAATTAGATTCACCTGCGCCATTATTGGGGGAGCATACGGATAAGGTTCTGAAGGAAGTCCTGGGGTTAAGCGAGGCGGAGATCTCGAAGTTAAGAGAAAAAAAAGTCATTGGTTAAGAGCAAATAATAAGGGAGGACAAGTAAATGGATTTTCAAATACCTGACGAGTATCTGGAACTAAAAAAGATGGTGCGTAAATTTGTCGAAAGTGAGTTATTTCCATTAGAACAAGATATCATCAACCGTGAGTCAGCAAGGGGCACAACCGACTCTCCATCCATAGCACCGGAAGTAGAAAAGCATTTAATGAAGAGAACTGAGGAATTAGGCTTATGGGGAATTGAGGTTCCCGAAGAGTTTGGCGGACAAGATCTGGGCGCTTTAGCTAAGATTATTGTTGTTGAACAAATGAATCGCTCAATTGTTCAATATACTTTGCCTCCGGATGCTCCGAACCTTAATTTTTTAAAGGAGAGCTGCACTAAGGAACAATACGATAAATATCTGGTGCCCTATGCCACGGGTAAAAAACGTTCTGCTCTGGCTATGACGGAGCCGAATGCAGGGTCGGACGCCAGCGCCATCTCTACACGGGCTGATTTTAAAAATGGCAAGTGGGTTATCAACGGAACCAAGGCTTGGATCAGTTATGCTCCCAAAGTAGATTTCTTTATCCTGATTGCAATCAATGATAAGGCGAAGGGCAAAAAAGGCGGATTTTCAGCATTTTTAGTTGATAAGGGAACTCCTGGATTAAAGATTGAACGTAATGTTAATACTATTGGGGATATGTTTGCTTACGAACTCGTTCTTGAAGACATGGAGTTAGATCCAAGCCAGGTCTTAGGTGAGGTAGGGTATGCTTTTGTTCCGCTGCAAAACCGTTTTGGAGTACGGAGAATGGAGCTTGCTGCCCGGTGCTTAGGTTATGCAGACCGTCTCATCCAATTGATGATCGATCAAGCAAACATCAGAACGACCTTTGGTAAGCCTTTGGCGGAACGGCAGGCGGTCCAGTGGTGGATCTCAGATTCAATGATGGAACTGCACGCCGCTCGTCTTATGGTGTATCATTCTGCATGGAAAGTTGATCAGGGTCATAAGGATATGCGTAAAGAAGCAGCCATGTTGAAGGTCTATTGTACTGAAATGCTTTCCAAAATTGCTGACCGTGCTATCCAGGTTCACGGTGGTCTGGGGCTTTCCAAGGAAATGCCAATCGAGTACATTTATCGTTTAGTTCGCGTTTTCCGGATTGTTGAGG
>JBAQLX010000188.1:0-4797 GCA_049302315.1 Desulfosporosinus sp. | reverse complement strand
GGTATTAAAAAATCAAGGTATTGTGGACAGTAAGAAAGATGGAACGATGGTTATATATAAGGTTACAAGTCCCGAAGTCTACGAAATGATTGATTTAGCAGAAAGTATAATCTTAAGGCAGATCGAGGAAACAAAATTATCATTAGCAAAAATAAAGTAATTGTGGATATCATTTATTACTTGAAAAATAACGAAAGGTTGGGATAAAGATGGATATCAAAATATTAGGTTCAGGTTGTACAAATTGCAAAAAACTTCAGGCATTAGCTGAAGAAGTAATTAAGGAAATGGGTGTTCCTGCCACAATTGAAAAAGTTGAGGATATCCAAAAGATCATGAGGTATGGCGTTATGAGAACACCGGCATTTGTAGTCAATGAAAAGGTTAAAGCTTCAGGTAAAATTCCAAGTAAAGAAGAAATAAAGAAATATATTCTAAATGAGATTTAAGAAAGGAATAGAGTATGTTTAGAGTTGAGGAAGATGCAATGAAATATATCAAGCACAGGTCCGGGTCAATTATGATTGACATGAAGAAGAGACCACCCATAGAGGGATGAGCTTGTTCCGGCGTAAACGTAGCTGGAGGTTACGTACCGAAAATCCATATCCGGGAGCCGCTTGCCTCAGAGGAATCCAGATACGAAGTAATCGAAAAAGATACAGTTAAAATTTACTATTCGCCAAAACTTAACATTAAAGACGGTTACACAGAGATTATTATCAAACTCCAAAAATTTTTATTTTTTAAATGGTTAGAGTTAGAAGGGGCTAGAGAATATTGAGTTCTACGACCATTCCGCCGACAGGGATGTCTGTGATATCATTTCCAAAATGGAGCTGAAGCAGTCGTATGTATTCCAGTATTTAACGGTACTGCGTCGGGGGAGGGGAAGAACGGGCATTTGCTGAAAAGTTCCCGACAATTTCCGTGGATGGATGTTCCAAAGCTTACGCTAAAAGAGCAACTGAGAAATATTGTGATAAGGTGAGTGCGGCAATCGATGTAACGGAATTGATAGGTAAGGAAGTCGCCGAAGCTGGAGCCTTGTCCGCCAGAAACCTGACGGATGAACACAAAGAAATGGTAGAAAAGGTGGTCAGCGAGATAACGTCTAAGTTTGATGAGGTCTGGGGGACTGCTCAAAAAGATCTGGCGACTAACCCCTTTGCCATGATAGATAGCGGACCTTCCGGGGGCTGCGGCTTATAGTAAAATTGTGGAATTATGATTTTGCCACAGCATAAATAATCTTGACAGAATTCCTTATAAAATTATTTCACGCGTGTCAGATTGAAAAATAAGGATGGGTGGGGTAAAAAATGACTAAGAGTTGGTATCCGCTAATTGATGACGATAATTGTATCGAATGTGGGTCCTGTATCGATAAATGCACGCACGGTGTTTATGATAAGGACAGTGAAAAACCTATTGTGATATATCATGAGGGATGCATTGAGCACTGTAGAGGGTGTCAGTCTTTATGTCCGGCAGAGGCGATCCGGTATTATGGAGATACGGGTGGAATCCAGATAACTTGCAGTTGCGGCGGGGGTTGTTGATCATTCAAACTTGCATTATTAAATCATTAGCTTACGACCCGTGGGTGAACTTGGATATAGAAGAACATTTGCTGGAACAAGTAACCGAGGATGAGATAATCCTTTATCTCTGGCAGAATGACAACACAGTGGTTATCGGCAGAAATCAAAATGCCTGGAAAGAGAGTCGGTACCTTGAGTTGGAACAAGAGGGCGGGAAACTAACCCGGCGATCTAAATAATAGTTGACGACGTCAATCATTAAGCATATAATATAGTTGTTGGAGTCAACTATTTACATAAGGAGAGAAGTCATGTGACGAACAAAAACATACCGGACATTTACAATTATTTACAAGAAATAGCCTGGCATTTTGGAAATCATGGTATTAATGGTGAGTGCTGTGGGGATTTGTCCTTAGTTGAGTTTATGGCACTAAAAAAAGCATCTGAAGACAAAGACCTTTCCATTCAGGAAATTGGTAGTACTTTAAACTTTACGAAAAGCGGAGCAACCAGAATTATTGATCGCCTGGAAAATAAAGGATATGTTACGCGTGAACATTCCCTCTTAGATGGCCGGGTTTGTTGTGTTGCAGCGACTGCGAAAGGAAAAGAAGTCACAACAAATATTTCAGAGAAATATACGGTTTATCTCGACGAGATGTTGAAGGATTTGGAACCTCAAATGTTTGAAAATATTAAAGATGTATTAGAAATATTGGTTAAAGCAGTGCGACAAAAAGCATTCATCTATTCTAAACAGACAATCTAAATTGAAGGAGGGGTGTTCAGTGAACACTCTTATAGAAACAATCAAGTATTTTTTATTAATAATGTCAGAGCTTGTTGTACTGTTTATTGGAATTAGTACGATTGTGGCCTTGGTTTTCATGTATATACCTCAGGATAAAATGAAAAACTGGATGGCAGGTAAAGGTATCTGGGGCAATCTTTTGGGGGTGCTTTTTGGAGCGGTTACACCCTTTTGTGCATGCTCTACTGTTCCGATGACACTCGGATTTTTACAAGCAGGAGTTCCCTTTGGTACTGTGATGTCCTTTGTTATTTCATCCCCGTTGATGGATCCGCTAGTATTTATATTGCTCGGAACATTTATGGGTTGGAAGGTTGCTGTTGGATTCTTAATTCTGACATCTGCTTTTGCGGTTATTTTCGGAGTAATCCTTGACAAGATGGGGTGGAAAAATCAAGTTAAAAATGTGAGAATCAAAGGAGGTGGGCATGATCAAAATGATGAGACGCCAATAGGATTTAAGAACAGGCTAAAAGCATCATTTATAACAGCGTGGGGTGACTTTAAGGGAGTATTCATCTACATGATAATCGGTGTTGGAATAGGAGCGGCTATTTACGGCTATATGCCTACTGATCTGCTGGCAAAAGTTGCAGGACGCGATAATCCATTTGCTGTTCTCGTTGTAGCATTAATCGGAATGCCACTATATATTCGCGTAGAAGCAGCTATTCCAATCGGTCTTGGGTTATTGGGTAAGGGTGCAAGTATTGGCGCTGTAATGGCATTTATTATTAGCGGTGCTGGTATAGCCATTCCAGAATTGACAATGCTTGCTAGCATGTTTAAGAAAAAAATAATTACTGCATTTGTATTGATAGTATTCGTTACAGCCGTGGTAACTGGACTGATTTTCAATATGCTTATATAGAGGTCTTACAATGTGAAAGGAGAAAATAAGATTATGAAAAGTAAAAATAGAAGAAGAAATTACTTGCACGTTTAACCGAAAGCAAGTTCCGCTTTAAAGGAAGAAATACCGGATGAAAATGGCGGGTGTTTATAGGAATAAGTTAGTTATTGTTATTGTAGGGAAATAGCAAACGATAGTCCCAAAGATTATATGAAGGAGTGAATGTCATGGAAAACAAAAAGAAAAAGGGATTTTTTGACATGTTAATAGGAAAGAAAGAAAAAGGATGTTGTGATTTCGAGTTAGAAGAAGTACCGGAGGAAAAGGCTGATAATAAAGATTCTAACAAAAAATCTAATCCAGTAGCGTCAGATAAAGACCCTCATGCTAAATAGTTGGGTTTTCAGTAATAACCAAAACAGCTTAGGTACCAATAAGGCCGAAATGGGTTAATTACCTGCTCCGGTCATTTCAACAATGATGCACTAACCTGGCAAGGCACTCAAAAGCATTAGTATTGTTGATACTGTTGATACTAGCAAAAAGAAGTGAATAGACAGATTTTGCCATCTTAGCATTTCTAGGTCATAAAGGGCTGCTAGGGCTACAGGGAACGCGGGGACTGGACGATTCCCACTCTGTGGAGTGAAAGAACAGAGTATAATACGTCTTTATGCATAGCAATAAGGAATTTTAGATGACAATATAAGGAGTATGATAAAGCATGAGTGTCGAATTGTCGGTAAGTCGTAAGTTATCAACACGGGATCGCTATTTAACCTAGAGGATTTTTTTAGCAATGGCAGTTGGTGTTGGTATAGGGTATGGATGGGGATGACCAATATTTATATTGCCATTGGCCTAATCGTGATGATGTATCCACCTCTAGCAAAAGTTAAATATGAGGAAATCGGATGTGTCTTTAAAAATGTCAAATTTGTGACCTTATCTTTAATTCTAAACTGGATTATTGCTCCTCTTTTAATGTTTGGTCTCGCAGTAATTTTTATGCATAATTACCCAGAGTATATGGCTGGACTTATTATGATTGGCATAGCCCCTTGTATTGCCATGGTCATTCTCTGGAACAGTCTGGCTAAAGGAGACTCAGAGTATGCTGCAGCGCTGGTTGCTCTGAATTCTGTTTTTCAGGTTATCTTCTATTCAATTTATGCCTATATCTTTCTTACCGTCCTACCAAGCTGGCTTGGTCTCGCTCTGAATATTAACGTTGACATCAGTATTTGGCAGATCGCCCAAAGTGTTCTAATATATTTGAGAATTCCTTTTTTTGCGGGGATGCTTACGCGCTTTATGCTTTTACCCATTAATGGAAAAGAGTGGTACGAGAAGAAATTTATCCCCAAGATTAGTCCACTTGCCCGCTAATCGCTTTGCTCTTTACAATTATTATCATGTTCTCGCTCAAAGGCCAGACTATTGTTTCCGTACCGTTGGATGTCGTCAGAATTGCAATACCGCTTTTGATCCAATCGTAAGACTCCCACTTCTACAAGTGGGAGAGGTACACCTTATTCTGCTTCGGTGGGGGTTGACTCCGACTTCGCCGCTAAGAATTCCTTTTG